>JAGVOB010000111.1 GCA_020052955.1 Candidatus Omnitrophota bacterium
TTAAACAATCGCCCCCGGAAGTGTTTAAATTATAAAACTCCTTCCGAGGTATTTACTGATAGCGTTGCACTTGCTGGTTGAATGTAGTTATTTGAATTTAATATGATAACTCTATTTAATAGACAACGCAATATGCTTCATAAAAAGACAGGGTATTTCGGTAAATTCGGCGGAAGGTTTGTGCCCGAAACGCTTATGAGCGCACTTATTAATCTTGAGAAAAATTATGCCACAATAAAGAGAGATATCCCCTTCCAAAAAGAACTCTTCTATTATTTGAGAGAGTATGCAGGTAGGCCTACGCCGCTCTTCTTAGCCAAAAATCTTTCAAAGGAGCTGGGTAAATTTAAGATTTACCTTAAGAGAGAGGACCTGCTTCATACAGGCGCGCATAAGATTAATAATACGCTCGGGCAGGTTCTGCTTGCCAGGAGAATGGGAAAATCCCGCGTAATAGCTGAGACAGGCGCAGGCCAGCATGGCGTTGCAACGGCTACGGCCGCAAGCCTGTTTGGTTTAAAATGCGTGGTATATATGGGAGAGGAAGATATTAAAAGACAGTCCCTTAATGTCTTTCGAATGAAGCTTTTAGGGGCCGAGGTAAGAGAGGTAACGGGCGGCTCAAAGACATTAAAGGATGCGGTAAACGAAGCTATGCGTGACTGGGTTACAAACGTAAAAACTACATTCTATGTATTGGGCTCCTGCATAGGGCCGCACCCCTACCCGAGTATCGTGCGTGATTTTCAATCTGTAATAGGCAAAGAGGCAAGGTCGCAAATCCTGAAAAAAGAAAAGAAGCTTCCCGATTATCTTCTTGCCTGCGTGGGTGGAGGGAGTAACTCCATAGGATTGTTTTTTCCATTTTTTAGGGATAAGAAGGTAAAGTTCATTGGTATTGAGGCGGCAGGATTTGGCATTAATACAGACAGGCATGCCGCGAGTTTATGCAAGGGAAAAATAGGCGTTCTTCACGGTAGTAAGAGCTACTTATTACAGGATGATTACGGGCAGATAAAAATAGCGCATTCCGTCTCAGCCGGCCTGGACTATCCTGGAGTGGGGCCGGAACACGCTTATTATAAGAGCATAGGGCGCGCGCAATATTTTGCCATAACCGATAAAGATGCCCTTAAGGGGTTCAGGCTATTGTCCGAGGCAGAGGGGATAATACCGGCTCTAGAGCCTGCTCATGCAATCGGGTATCTTATAAAAAATTATTCCCGGTTTAAAAAAGACGATGTAATAATAATATGTCTTTCGGGCAGGGGAGATAAGGATGTGGATTTAGTAAGAAAGCTCAAGTTTTAAATTCTGATGAATAGAATAGATAAAAAATTTAAGGACTTAAGACAAAATAACCAAAAGGCGTTTATCGCGTACATATGCGCGGGGGATCCCAGTGCGGATTTTACCGAGAAGCTGGTATTGGAGTTTGACAGGATAGGAGTGGATATAGTTGAGCTGGGCATACCATTTTCTGACCCGATAGCGGATGGCCCTACTATACAGAGGTCTTCGGAAAGGGCGCTGAAAAACAATTTTACCATTTATAAAGCGATTGATATTGTCAGAAGGATAAGAAAAAGAAGCGAGATTCCGATAGTATTTATGGGCTACTATAATCCGATATTCAGGTATGGGTTAAATAATTTTTTTAAGGATTCATCCACAAGCGGCCTTGACGGACTGATAATTGCAGACGTTCCCTTTGAGGAATCCGGCGATATATCCAAGCTTGCATCCCGCTATGGTATTGACAATATATCCCTTGTAGCGCCGACTACCGGGGAGGATAGGTTAAGAGGAATTTTAAAAGAGGCAATGGGATTTATATATTATATATCCCTGACCGGCATAACCGGCGCCAGGAAGAGCCTTTCGTTAGGCCTTATTCAAAAGATCAAGGTTATAAAGTCCATTACCGAAAAGCCGGTTTGCGTCGGTTTCGGAATTTCCGAACCCATTCAAATTAAGAAGATAAGAAATTTTTGCGACGGCGTAATAATAGGCAGCGCAATTATTAACGTAATTGAAAAAAATCTTAAAAATAAAGACCTGCTAAAGAAGGTTTCTTGTTTTACCCGGCGCCTTATCGTCGCGCTGAAGGTTTATCTCAAGAAAAATTAGCACGTCTCGCCAACGTTTCGTTTATTACAATTGTTAAGATTGAATCCTGCAAATCAAAGCATCCTACAATTCAAACTATGGCAGGGATATTCAAAGCTTTAGGTGTTTCTCTTGATGAGTTGATAAAAGACTTATAGCAGAAATGTCTAAGATTAAAACGACAGAAGGCGAATTTCGAAGTCAGGTTGTTACTTGGCTTAATATGTTCATGAAAGCAACTTCTTGTCCTTTTGAACTTGCCACCTCCGATCCATCCTTAAAAGTTTCCGAAAAAGAAACAAATTTTCCAGACGTTCAACTTTGGCTTAACAGACAAGCCGAGCAGGGTTTTTGTGGTTTGGAACTAAAAACTCCTACTACAGCGGTTGATGATGAGGAATTACTTAAAGAAGCGGTTAAGAAAGCCCGCGCTATGAAAGCTAATTATTTTGTTACTTGGAATATGCGTGACATAATTATTTGGGAAACGCCTTCCACCGGAAAGCTAGTTAATAGAGAGAACCGCAAGAAAACCTATCCTACAATTTCTCAGATAGATACTGTTGACGATCTTTGGGATCGTTTTAAAGAGGGACTACTTCAAAATAGAGCTAGAGAATTAATAGAAGATTTAATTCGCCTATATCATGAAGGCCATCTTTATGAAATAGACGTTGATGCAACATTTTTTGTAAAAATACTCTCCGAAGCTACTAAATCACTTTGGCCTTATGTTCATCAATCGTTGAAGGAGACCCTTGGTAAAGATATCAAATTTAGAAAAGGGTTGCAAGATTGGGCGGTCAAACAGGCCATTGCTAACTTTGAAGATGAATCTTTTTATGAAACCGTATCTCATCAGATAGTTTATCGTCTATTAGGCAAGATTTTATTTTATCAGACCCTTAAGCGTTTCCGAGATGATTTACCAAAAATAGATTTTAAAGGGGTTAAGCCAGATGAAGTTCAGAATAAGTTAAAAGAATTATTTGAATTAGCCAGAAATATTGATTATCAGGCAGTATTTGAAGAGGATTTTCCAGATTTTGTAATTTTGCCAACCAAGAGTATCGAAATTCTCGCGAGCTTAGTTGATGAATTAAATAAACGTAATTTTTCAAAAATGCCACAGGATGTCATCGGTCAGGTTTTTGAAAAACTCATTCCTCCGGAAGAACGCCATTCATTAGGGCAATATTTTACGCGTGAAGATTTAGTAGATTTAATCTGCGGTTTTTGCGTTCAAAAAGCAAATGATAAAATTCTGGACCCGACTTGCGGCACAGGGACTTTTCTTATCCGTGCTTATGACCGTTTAAAAAACTTTGGCGAGCGAGATCATAAAAAATTACTCTTTCAACTTTGGGGAATTGATATCGCGCCATTCCCCGCTGAATTAGCTACTATAAATCTTTACCGGCAAAACCTTTCAGATTATGCAAACTTTCCACGGATAATTACTAAAGATACTTTTGATATAAAACCTAACCAAACTTTTGAATTTCCGTCGCCTAAGCCCGCGCCCGTTAAGAAACCTATTCTTGAACAAATGCCAACCTTTGATGGTATTGTCGGAAATTTTCCTTATATACGACAGGAATTAATTGAGCGGCAGATTAAAGGTTATAAAAATAAATTAGAGGGAGTTCTTATACGCGATTGGCAGGGGGAATACAGAGAATTGTTTGATAAAAACGGAAATCCAAAACTTTCTGGACAGGCAGATATTTATGCTTATTTATTCTTTCATACTACAAAGTTTCTAAATGAAGATGGAGGAAGAATTGGGATTGTAACTTCTAGTGCCTGGCTTGAGGTAGACTATGGATATGAGTTACAAAAGTTTTTCTTGAAAAATTTTAAACTAATTGCTGTTTTGGAGTCTTTAGCGGAAAGCTGGTTTGAGGATGTACCGATAATCACTACGGTAACTGTTTTAGAAAAATGCAAAAATAATCATGAAAGAGAGAATAATTTAGTAAAGTTTGTAAAGTTTAAGAAATCGCTTAAGGAAATTATCCCCCAGGATTTAAAATCATTTTCTAATAACCGCTGGGCTGCAATTGACAGATTAATTGCCATAATAGAAAGGGTAGGAGTTAATTATTTAAAGTTAGAAGGCGAAAAAATTATAAATACCTTATCCGGTCCAGCTATTTTTGAAAATGAAGATATTGTGGTAAGGGCCTTTAAACAGGGAGAACTTTTAGAAAATCTGATAAAATCTGGAAAGACAGTAAAATGGGGCGAGAATATTAGGGCTCCGCAAGTTTATTTTGATATTTTAGGAAAATGTCAAAATAAATTTACAAGCCTTGAAAAAATTGCTGAATTACAGAGGGGTGTAACTACCGGTATCAACGAGTTTTTTCATTTGGATGAAGAAAAAGTCAAGCACTGGAAGATCGAGAAAGAATTCTTAGCGCCGATTGTCACTTCACCTAAAGAAGTAGAGGGATTAGTTATTGAGCCCAAAAATGTTGAGTTTAAACTTTTTCTTTGCCATAAGACAAAAGCAGAACTATTAAGAGAAAACAAAAAAGGTGCTTTAAGTTATATTGAATGGGGAGAAAAGCAGGTTACAAGGGAAAGAGGCGGTTATAAAAAAGGAGGTATTCCGTTCCCAAAGGTAGAATCCGTGGCTAATAGAAAAATTTGGTATGATATAGGCGAGAGAGAACCTGGAGATTTTGTCATAAATAGATTCATAAGAGAAAGGTTTTTCTTTCCTATCAACAAAGTAAAAGCGCTCTTAGGGGATGTTGTTTTCGAGGGTAAGTTTAAAGACAAAAAGAATGCCCCGTTTTATATGGCGTTATTAAATTCTACTTTAGTATTTCTATTAGTAGATATTTCAAGTCGTTTTAGTATGGGTGACGGTTTTCTAACTTTTTATGGGCCAGATATTGCAGAATTGCCTATTCCTGACGCAAAATTTATTTCCGATAAATATAGAAAAGAAATATTAGATACATTTGAAGAATTACTGCAGCGTCCCATAAAAGTAATTTCAGAAGAAATAAAGATGAAAGATAGGCAAGAATTAGATTTTTTAGTCTTGGAGTCATTAGGATTAGATTCTAAGAAATATTTGCCCCTTGTCTATGATAGTTTAGTAAACTTAGTAAAGGAGCGTCAAAACCTAGGTGCAACACGCAAGAAAACTAGACAAATAAAGGTTGAAAGAGATATTGAGAAGTTGAAAGAAGAGGTTATAAAAGAAATTATTCCTGATGGACCAAAACAATTTCCTGAAGAATTTTTAGGGATTGGATTAAAGCAGGATCAATTTAAAGAAATTTCTGTTCCTAAAGAGCTAATTAAGTTAGGGCACTTCTTTATGGGGACGCAGGAAGTCATTTCGGATAATGGTTTTGTTTATAAGGCACAGAGTGAGGAAGAAGCAAAGTATATTGTCTATTCTCAGAAACCAAGCTCCTTTATTGTAAAAATCCCAAAACAAAACACCATATTAATAAAAGCAGTATCTGATTATGAAAGGTATCTTAAGAAAATAAAAGATCAGTTTTTTAAAACTTTTTTTGATCGCACCCTCGATTATAAATTATCTGATAATTTAACCCAGAGAATTTTTGAAGAATTGGAACTTCCAGAAGTGAAGAAATAGGTGCCTTTTTATTAGAGAAGGTTGAATTATGCAAGGCAAATTTTCCAAAGGAGACAGAGTAATAATAAAAGCTTTCGAAAACAAAATAGGCATCATTGACGGTGAACCAAGAGAAGCAAAGGGAAGATTGCTTTATCCAGTATCCACAGATCCTGCCCAGGCAAGTTCATATTATCCAGAAGATTCGCTCGAAAAATTTATTCCTCCGAAATCTGTTGAACAACTATTGAAAACTAAAGAGTTTTCTGATGTTGGAGAATTTATTCATGGTTTGATTTATAAAAAATTAGAAAAACCTTTGTCCGATAATATTTATACCTTTTATTCTTCACGGACAGAATTTCAAGTCCACCAATTTAAACCTGTGCTTAAATTTCTTAATACCGCCAAACAAAGACTTTTATTGGCAGATGAGGTGGGGTTGGGTAAAACCATTGAAGCTGGAATCATTATAACAGAAATATCTGCGCGACTAGGAGAGTTGCCTAGAGTGTTAATCGTATGTCCTTCCATGTTAACTCAGAAATGGGAAAAAGAAATGAAAAAACGATTTAGTTTATACTTTAATATCTTAAAAAGAAATGATTTTATTGAATTTTTACAGCGATATAGTGAATATGGAGAGGCTGAGAAGGTCAAAGGAATTATTACTCTTCAAACTATAAGGTCGAATAGTGTAGACGCAATATAATAATGTCAGTATTCTGCAAATAGAAAATGTCAGGTATACTCACCCTAAAAAGGGGTGAGTAACGATGTTATACCTGACAA
>JAGVOB010000196.1 GCA_020052955.1 Candidatus Omnitrophota bacterium
GCTCTTAACTGTAAATTACTGACATTTTTAATTTGCAAAAAACCTGACATTTTCTATTTGCGTTTACAGTCTCCTTTAAAGAACTTGACAAATTTTTAAGGATATGGCATAATTACATCAAACCACTTAACGTTATAGTGTTAGGCAGGTTTTTTGTTTGGGTTGTTAAAAAACACTTTTTAAAATCTTATAGAAAATGGCGGACAGACAAGAGGTTAAGATAAAAACCCTGACAAGACTAACAACCCTGATAGTTTTAGAACTTTTCCTTATTTCTGATTTTTCCCTACCCCACTTTCAAATAATCACACCCTCAAATGCCCATGCCCTGGTTCCTGCGTTAAGGCTAGACAAGTCTTTAGCCGCAAAAGCAGGCGCTGATATTACCGCTGAGATTGTCATAGTAGCTGTAGCAGAAGGATTAAAGGCGAATAGAGAACGCGATGATCCCATAGCTGCAGTTTATAGTGTTCTTGCTGGACAGTGGGCAGATAAAGGAATTACCTTTGGGATTAAAAAAGTTAGTAAAGAGAAATACACTGTTACTATAAATACGAATTTAGCTTTAGTAACGTATACCATTACACTAACGGAAGGCGAACCAAGTATTGCAAAAACCCCCGCCGCCCAAGTCGCTGATGCCGGCGCTATGGGGCCGATTAAGGCGGTTGTTGACCCGACAGACGAAGACAGGGGGATAGATTTTACAGCGCTTAAAAAAAGGCACATAGAGTTTGAACTTCTTGCCAGGGATGTAACACCTGTGCATAAAACGGGTATCAGGAAACTGGTAAAGGTTGTTTTTGCTGATTTAAAAGGCGAGATGGCAGAGTATCATTTTGAATCAGGCGGTATTTATATAATAGTGGTAAATAATTCATGGCCAAAGACCATTACTAATTCGGAGAAGATTCAAGAAGAGGCAGAATATCACGGGGAACGGGAGATTTACTGGATGCAAAGGCAATATCCCGGCCAAGACAGAACATTCAGCGCCCGCGAAGCCCATATAATCGCCTGGCAAGAGCAGGCTAAGATTTTTTCAAATTATCCCGACGGCCTCACTGAATACCAATGGAAGCAATTATACAGCAAGGGTATGGATATAAAAGCCCTGGCGGCTTTGATAGAAGAAAATCGCGCTTATCAGCACTCTGTCTTAAAAGCGGCAATTAAAGCAGGCGCCAAAATAAAAATGGCCGATGTCGAAACATTTGAGGCCGAGTTTATACAAATAGCCCTGGGCAGAGAAATAGGAATATTAAGAGATGCCATTAGCTACTTAATTATACAACAGATTGACAAACCAGCGGATACTTCTTTCTTGGCAGAAGTTAGGTCTTTAGAAAATAAGGTTAAATATTTATCAGATGAATACAAAACAAAAACGCCTCAAGAGGTTCAGGCGCTATTTATGGCGTATCAGGCAGAATTTGAGTTAATAAACCTTCTTATTGGGCTTGAAGAGGAATTTGACAGTATAAAGAGAATAGACCTGCAGGACACTGCTATAATAGAAGAGAGAACCCAAGGACTACAGGAGAGAATACAACAGGAATATGAGCCCGCAAGGCAAAGATATTATGTGGCGGCTATGCGCGCATTTCTTGAACCATTTATCAAACTTCAATATGGGTTTACGATAGAACAACTAGAAAAGAGGAGGCAGGTAGAGGCCTTAGAAGCTTTTAGAGGCGTTGTTGAGAAATTAAGAAAAGACATAGAGACTCCGCCTGATAACCCTGCCGAGTTTGAGGAAATGCTGATGAAAACTGTTGATTCGCTTAATGGATTAACCGAACAATACGGGGATGACGCCGGCAAAATTATTAGCAACTTCATGAGCCGTTTCGGAGAAATAATATTACAACAGCACTATGGGATAAGGCCGCAATATCACCAAATCGGAGAAAACGGGAAAATGAATTACAAGCTAGCCATACTTGTTGACCCCGGCATCCAAGCAGGAACGCTTATACAAAGAAACGCCCTTGTTGATAGAGGCCATTTAGCCGCAGGAGCTTTATTTAAAATAGTCGCCGAAAATGTTCAAACGCAATTAGAAAATGCGGCTAATAGTATCTCCGGGCAGAAAGTGGTTCTTGTTATGTCAGCCAATACGCTGGCGAGCACCGCCGACTTAAAGAATGTTATCTTACAACTAGGACAAGACAACAAGCCAGTTGGCCAATTGGTTATAAGAGGCGTTCCCCAGGGATACGATGGAGAAACTTATGCAGGGCATGTAAGAGAAATTTTTGAGTTGGCGGAAGATTTAGAGATACAAGTAGTAACTTCAGAAAAAGGTTTAACCAATATAACAACATTAGGAGATATTCAGGGTATTTCAAGGACAGAAGAAGGAGCACAAGAGATTATACTTACGGACGCCCTAGACGATGCCTCTGCAGGCAGGCTTCAGGCCGAGCTGCAGGGTGCAGTTGGTAGCGATATGTTTGTAATAATACGCCAGCAGATACAGCAAGAACCCTTCTTCCTTTCAATTGCCCTTAATAAAATCTCATCGGGCAATAATGTTATAACCTTTAGCTCTACAGACGCAAGAGATATATTTACTGCGGACGACATAGAGATATTCAGGGCCTTCCAAAAGAGTATTTAAGTCCTGCCAAGCCGTTCTTTTTGCAACAATTAGCCTCATTTTTATTGACTTTTGCTGAAGATATGAATAAGATAAGACAACAGATAAACTTATAAGTTGAGAGGGAGGCTAAAATAGAAGGTAATGGTAAAAGACAGAATTAAATTGGCAAAGTTTCATCAAAAATTAATTAAGAAAGAAAATATCTCTCACAAGAAAGCCCTTTTAATATACGAAATGCTGCATAAAGAGGCCATATCTTTGGGGGTTATAAACTCTAAAAATGTTTTGGATGGCATTGAGGTTACTTTAAAAATTGCCAAGGCGCTAAAAGGATTAACCTAATGATAGAAAGGTTAATAAGCAGGATAGCCCAGCATTTAGATAAAGATAAAATCCCCTATATGATTATTGGAGGCCAGGCCGTACTATTATATGGGACTCCGCGCCTGACACGAGATATTGATATAACGCTGGGGATAGATACAGACAAACTTCTATTAATAAAGAGGATATGCAGAAGGCTGAGATTAAAAATCCTGCCTGAAAATCCAGAAGATTTTGTAAGGCAAACGAGCGTGTTCCCGGCAGAGGATGTGAGGTTGAGAATAAGGGTAGATTTTATTTTTTCCTTTACCCCTTATGAGAGGCAGGCCCTTAAGAGAACAAGAAGGGTTTTGATGAACGGCTATTTTGTGAAGTTTGCGTCCTGCGAGGATGTTATTATTCATAAAATGTTTGCCGGAAGACCCGTAGACATGGAAGATACAAGGAATATGCTAATAAAGAATAAGAATAAACTGGATATAAAGTATATTAAAAAATGGCTTTCAGGATTTAGTAAACTTTCCGGATATAAAAGAGTTTTAAAAAATTTTGGTGATTTGTTGAAACAATTATAAGAAAGAATCCGTGAAGATTTTTGGGTTCCAAACGGCGACAGAGAATAATTCACTTATTATAATTATAGGATATTATACGCTTTGCCTTGATTTTTCCAGCCTTTTTGATATAATTACGCTACTTTTTAGGAGGTGTATTCAGAAATGATGAGGCTTGTAAATAATTTCAAGATAATAGTGCTTCTAAGTACCCTTACGCTTCTTCTTATATTCATAGGAAGGCTTATAGGCGGGCCTAGCGGTATGCTTGTCGCGTTTTTATTAGCCGTAATAATAAATTTCGTCAGCTACTGGTTCTCGGACAGAATAGTCCTTATGATGTATGGCGCAAAGCCGGTGAACGAGGTTGACGCGCCGGATTTATTTAGGGTTATACGCTCGCTTACCCAGAAAGCAGGACTTCCAATGCCAAGGGTGTATATAATTCCTATAATGACACCAAATGCTTTTGCAACTGGGAGAGACCCCTCCCATGCTGCCGTTGCCGTAACGCAGGGGATTTTAAAGATGATGGATGAGAGCGAGATAGAAGGTGTTCTTGCCCACGAGATGGCCCACGTAAGAAACAATGATATTTTATTAGCCACAATAGTTGCCACGATAGCAGGCGCGATATCAATGATAGCAAATATGGCGCGCTGGGCGGCTATCTTTGGGGGTTCTGGCGGAAGGGACAGCGAAAATAAGGGCGGGAATATTATCGGCAAGCTTTTTTTGATAATAGTTGCACCTATAGCAGCACTTTTAATACAGCTAGCTATATCGCGCTCCTGCGAATACCGGGCGGATGAGGCCGGCGGAAGAATTTCCCATAAACCGCTCGCCTTAGCGAGCGCTTTAGAAAAACTCCACCTCGGAGCAAAGCGCCTTCCTATGGCGGCAAACCCGGCAACAGCGCATATGTTTATAGTAAATCCTCTTACCGGAGGAGGTATTCTAAGCCTCTTCAGCACCCACCCGCCTATTGAAAAAAGGATAGAACGCCTTAAAAGGCTATCAAAAGAGATAGCATAATTTATCGGGAACATTCTCCCTATGCAAAGTGTCCTCTTAAAGGGCGATGTATTATCGCCAAGCGGGGTATTGAGTAACCATTTTCTGCTTTTTGAGAATCAGGCTATAAAGGATATATCCTCAAAAAAACCTCCTGCCAGAAAGACAGCGGCATTTTTCAACCTAAATAGATTTTATATCCTGCCCGGATTTATTGACCTGCATCTTCACGGAGACCCGTTTTTATCAGCCAGATATTTTTCAAGGTTTGGCACAACCGCGTTTTTATCCACAATCCCGTCAGTATCAAAATCGGACCTGATTAGAAAGATAGAACATATTAAAGATTTAGTTTCAAAGAATAAACTGCCGTCAAAAATATTGGGCATACACCTGGAGGGCCCTTATATAAATAAGAAAATGGCGGGAGCGCAGGATAGAGATTTTATAAGAAGTATAGATTTGAAAGAGATGAGATTGCTTATCAGGGAATCAAGGAGTTTTATAAGGATTGTAAGCCTTGCCCCTGAGCTAAATAATTCAGGAGCCTTGATCAGGTTGCTTGTAAAGAATAATATAATGCCATCACTTGCCCACACAAATGCAACATTCAAGCAGGCCATAAAGGCAATTAATCAAGGTACAATTTTTTCGGCCCACACATTTAACCGCATGGGTATCCTGCATCATAGGGCGCCCGGAGCGCTGGGAGCGGTTCTTACGGATGACAGGGTATTTTGTGAGGCAATACTCGACGGGCTGCACAGCAACCCTGTTTTGTTTAAGATTTTGTTGAGATGTAAGGGTATAGAAAAGGTTATCCTTTCAACAGATTCTATAAGGTTTGAGGATTCCATAAAGGCAGCTCAAGCAGGCAGTCTCTATCGATTAAAAGGCGGCAGAATAGCGGGGAGCAACCTCACGATGAACGTTGCATTAAGGAACGCTATCAGATACGGAAATTTATCCTTGAAAGACGCGGTTTCGCTTGCTACAATAAACCCGGCAAGAATTCTTGGCATAGACAACAAAAAGGGTTCCTTGGAGGCAGGCAAAGATGCCGATATTGTAGTCGCGAATAAAGATTTTAAAGTTGTTATGACGATTTGTGAAGGGAGAATAGTATACATAAAAAAATAGTATGTGGAGGATAAAATATGATGGGAAACAACTTATCAGATAAAAAGAGATCATATGGAGTTTATGCTGGGATTCCTGTCACTTGTGAAATTTTTAATTCAGACGATAAAAGTGTTCGTAAAAAAACCGCATTAGCCCGCAATATAAGCTCAGATAGTATATATTTTGAAATAGACGAGATATTACCTTTAGGCACGGAGGTAAATGTTATTTTTCAGCTACCGAGAAGCAGCAATATAATTACTGCTACCACAAAAGTATCCATAGTTGAGGCGTTAGAAAATGAAAATAACTTTGGCATAGGAGCACCTTTTGTAAAAATTTCTGATACGAACAAAGAAGAAATAAAACAGTTAGTGGAGCGTCTTGATATCTATAAGTTATTAGAATTAACCATTAAAAGAAAGGCTTCTGATTTGCATATATTGGCAAATCAGAAGCCTGTATTGCGAATACAGGGTGAAGTTGAAGTATTAGATTATGCAAAATTATATGCGGAGGATATCCCCAATCTTATTTATAGCGTAATGACCAAACAACAAATAAAAAAATTCGAACAAGATAAAGAGTTGGATTTTGCAATACAATACGACATGCAAAACAGATTTAGGGTAAATCTCCATCAACAGCGTGGATTTTTAGAAGCAGCTTTACGTTTGATAAACACAAAGCTTCCGTCATTTGAAGAATTAAGCCTTCCCGAAGTAATAAAAGATCTGTCGAGGCAAAAGGAAGGCTTGGTTCTTATTGTAGGGCCCACAGGCTCAGGCAAAACAACCACAATTGCTGCAATGCTCGATCTTATAAACCATGAACGAAGAGGCGTAATTATAACTTTAGAGAGACCCATAGAATACGTGTATTCAAATATCAATTGTATTATTAAACAGAGAGAAGTTGGCATAGACACCAACTCATTTTCTGCGGCCTTAAAGGGGACTCTTAGGCAAGACCCGAATGTTATAGTTATAGGCGAGCTAGATGATTTTGAAACTATTCGGACTGCGATGATTGCGGCAGAGGCAGGGCATTTTGTAATTGCGTCGTTTCACGCTCCAAATACAGTCCAGGCGATAGATAGACTTACGAGCATGTTTCCATTAGAACACAGGAAGAATATCTTATTTCAATTATCCAGATGTCTTAAAGGTGCAATTTGTCAATTGTTGATTCCAACTAGAAATATGGGAGATAGAGTGTTAGCGACTGAGGTTATAATTATGACCGATGCCTTAAAAAACGTGATACGTAACGATGAACTTTTTCAGATACCAACTATTATCCAAACGGGCGGTGCGTTGAAGATGCAATCTATGCAACAATCAATCAGAAGATACTTAGACCAAGGTATTATTGATACACAAACGGCAATTGAGTATTCCGAAGAATTTAATCGTTATTAACGGCATATAATATATACTCTAAAAATTATTATATATATAGTAAAATTTAGCCAATGGTTTTATTCAATAAGACTTTGGAGCTATGATTAATTATTGCTGTGTAGTATTTTAGTTATAATTTGTCCTTGAAAGACGTCGTTTACTTGCTACAATAAATCCCGCAAGGCTTCTTGGCATAGACAACAGAAAAGACTCTTTGGAAATTGGGAGAGACGCCGATATTATAATCGCGGATAAAGATTTTAAAGTTGTTATGACGATTTGTGAAGGCAAAATAGTATACGTAAATTCTAAATCCGAAACTTTAGTTTATTGAGCTCGTTGAGTTATTGAGTTTTTTAAGAACTCTAACAACTCTATAAACTCAAAGAACTATTAAGGGTAATTAAAAAAATGTGCGGAATTATAGGATATATAGGTAAAAGAAACGCTGTCCCGATTCTGGTGGACGGTTTAAGGCGCCTGGAGTATAGAGGCTATGACTCAGCCGGCGTTGGGGTGGTATGCGACGGCAAGGTTCATCTAAGGAAAAGGCCGGGCAAGATTATATCTATAATCGAAGAGCTGAAAAATTCCCCATTACCTGAGGGCCGCCTTGGCATTGCCCATGTAAGATGGGCGACGCATGGTGAACCTAACAGGGTAAATGCCCACCCGCATACAGACTGCTCTAATAGGATTCTCGTTGTTCATAACGGGATAATAGAGAATTATCAAGAGCTAAAAGTGCTCCTTATAAAGAAGGGGCACGTCTTTAAATCCGAAACAGACACAGAGGTTATAGCCCATCTTATTGAAGAAAATCTAAACGGGAATATTGAGGAGGCTGTTAGAGGGGCTATAAAACAACTGGACGGCGCTTACGCTATAGGCGTTATATGTGCGGACTCACCCGGCAGATTGATAGCGGCAAGGAATAACTGCCCGCTTATAATAGGGGTTGGCCGAGATGAGAACTTTATAGCGTCTGATATCCCCGCCATCCTAAAAGAGACCAGGGATATAATACATATAGAGGATAAGGAGCTGGTTTCCATCAGCGATAAGGAGATTAAAATTACAAGTTTATCCGGCAGGAGGATTTTAAGAAAACCCGAACGCGTTGATTTTGATATAAGCGCCGCTCAAAGAGGAGGGTTTGACCACTTTATGCTTAAGGAGATTCACGAACAGCCTGCGGTTGTCTCCCAGATAGTATCCTCGAGAATTTCAAAAAAGGGCGATATTGTTTTGGAAGGGCTCAATATTCCCAGGGCAGAGCTTAAGAAGATAGAAAACATTATAATAGTTGCCTGTGGAACCGCATACCATGCGGGGCTAGTCGGAAAATATGTCATAGAAAAATTTACGGGCACGCCTGTGTGGGTGGATCTCTCAAGCGAGTTTAGATATAGAAAGCCGATTATAAAGCACAACACCCTTGTTATCGCCATCAGCCAGTCCGGGGAGACGGCAGATACGCTTGCGGCGGCGAAAGAGGCGAGGACAAAGGGCGCAAAGGTTATCTCTATATGTAACGCGGTAGGCTCTTCATTGACCAGGATTTCGGACGGGGTTCTTTATACCTATGCAGGCCCCGAGATAGGTGTAGCTTCCACAAAGGCATACACCACCCAACTTATGGTGCTTTATATTTTTAGCGTATATCTCGGGAAATTAAAGCGCAGGCTCGACCCGGCCAAGATAAGGGAGTTTGTAGGTGTGCTTAAAAAGATGCCGGGCCACATAGAGCACATCCTAAAAAACAAAAACGAGATTATAAGGCTGGCAAAAAAGCATCTGTATTTCGGGTGCTTCCTGTACTTGGGCCGAAATGTCAACTACCCGACGGCCTTAGAAGGCGCACTTAAACTCAAAGAGATATCCTATATACCGGCAGAGGGGTATGCCGCCGGAGAAATGAAACACGGCCCCATTGCGCTAATCGATGAGTACAGAGCAGTGGTGTGCATAGCGGTTAATTCGAAGATATACGAGAAGATGATATCAAATATTGAGGAGATACGCGCAAGGAAAGGCAAGGTCCTTGTGGTTGCGACAGAAGCCGATACGCTTATCAAAAACCATGCGGACGAGGTAATATATATACCCGATGTAGATGAGGACTTCTCGCCTATTTTAGCGGTAATACCCCTTCAGTTATTTGCCTATTATGTGGCGGTTGGCAGGAACTGCGATGTGGACCAGCCAAGAAACTTAGCCAAGAGTGTGACAGTGGAATAAATAGGTTGCTTGAGTTCATTGAGTTGTCGGGCCATAGAGTTCTTTGAGCTCATTGGGTTATCCCGAATGCAGTGGCTCAAAGAAGTATAACTTCGGGATGCCGAAGTTATACCAAAGAAGTAACCACATTTGGCATATGGTTCATTGAGTTCATAGAATTCTTTTAACTCAAGTAACCCAAATAACTCAATAACTCAATTAACCCAATCAACTCTAGCAACTCAAGTAACTCAAGTAACTCTATTAACCCAAGTAACTCTAGTAACCAATATGCTTTATATTGTCTCAACCCCTATAGGAAACTTAGAGGATGTAACCCTAAGGGCGCTTGATACATTAAGAAATGTTTATATTATTGCCGCAGAAGATACCCGGCACACAAAAATCCTGCTGAATCGCTACAGCATAAAAACCCCGCTTACAAGCTACTTCGAATATAATAAGATTACAAAAGGCGAATATATTATAAGGCTTTTAAGAGAAGGAAAAAGCGTTGCCCTGGTTTCAGACTCAGGCACCCCCGGCATATCAGACCCCGGAGCGCATATAATAAAACTCGCGATTAAAAATAATATCCCGTTAACTGCCATACCGGGGCCCTCCGCATTCGTATACGCCCTTACTGTTTCCGGAAAGCCCACTGATAAGTTTGCCTTTGAGGGGTTTCTCCCGTCCAAGTCATCGAGCAGAAAAAACCGGCTTAAAGAGCTTACCGGCGAAAAGCGGACAATTGTGCTTTACGAATCCCCGCACCGGATTTTAAAGACGCTGCAGGATATACATGAGATTTTTGGAGATATAGAGATAGCGGTTTTGCGGGAGCTCACAAAGGTCTTTGAAGAGCAAAGAAGAGAAAGGGTTCTAAGCGCAATAGAGCATTTTAAGACCACAAAGCCGAAGGGAGAATTTGTGATAGTGATATAGAATAGTTATGGGTTATCCCGAATGAAGCTACTTTCCTTGGGGCAACTTCGGGATCCCGATGCGCCACTTCGCAGAAATACATCATTCGGGATAAGTTATGAGTAGAATATAGAAAGGGGCTATAAATGCTGGATATAAAAGTAGAAAAGCTGAAGAAGGACGAATTAGAAAAGAAAGGCGTATTTTCATGGCCTGTTTGGAATAAAGAAACTTCTCGCTTTGACTGGCATTATGATGAAATTGAAGAATGTTATTTTTTAGAAGGGGAGGTTATTGTTGAGACCAAAGACGGCAAAAAGGTGAGTTTTGGAAAGGGAGATTTTGTCAGCTTCCCAAAAGGCCTATCGTGTACCTGGGATATAAAAGAGCCGGTGAAAAAGCACTATAATTTTAGGTAAATTTGAAAATCATATTCTCTCCCAAATGCCTTGAATATAAAAGTCCAAATCATCCTGAGTCTCCGGAACGCGTAAAGATTTGCCATGACTTTTTAGTTAACAGGAAAGGTTACATTAAATTAGAATTTGTTACGCCGGAAGCTTGCACAGAAGAAGATATTCTATTAGTGCACACCAAGCAGCTCTTAGGAAGGGTTAAGCAAAGTGATTTTTTTGACCCTGACACGCCGAGCATAAACGGCATATTTGGATACGCCGCATTATCCGCCGGCGCCGCTATTGGGGCGGCTCAGAGTGCTTTAAGTGAAAAGGAATTTGTATTTTCGCTTATGAGGCCGCCAGGGCACCATGCTGGTAAAAATAGCCTGGGAGGCTTCTGTTATTTTAACAATATCGCAATTGTGATAAAAAAAATATTAAAAAGGATAAAAAAAGCGGTAATCTTAGATTTAGATGCCCATCATGGAAACGGAACAGAAAACATATTTTTAGGGGTAGACAATGTTCTTTATGTCTCATTACACCAGAGCCCACTATATCCGGGGACAGGTCTAACCTCAAGGAATAATTGCCTTAATTTTCCTTTAGCTGGCGGAATAGATGAAACGGAATACCTTGAAACCCTTAAGCAGGCATTAAAAGAAATCTGGGATTTCAAACCTGATATACTTGGTATATCTATGGGATTTGATACTTATAGAGATGATCCTCTTACAAACCTGAATTTAGAAAAAAACTCATATTTTAAAATCGCAGAGTTGATTTACGAGCTTGACGTGCCGAGTTTTGGCGTGCTTGAAGGTGGTTACAGTCCAGGCATAGACGAATGTCTATATAATTTTTTGAAAGCACAGGCAAATTAAAAACCATATGAGACAAAATGTAATTGGTGTTATAGGTAACCATGATTGCGATAAAAAAACCGCAAAACTGGCGAAAGAGCTGGGGAAAAAACTTGCTAATATTACTGATGTTTTGGTCTGCGGTGGCCTTGGAGGAGTTATGGAGGCAGTTTGTGAGGGTTTTAAAGAAGCAAAAGGCAAGATTTCAATAGGTATTATCCCCGGCTATGAAAAGGAGGATGCAAATCTATTTGTTGATATAGTAATACCAACTGGTATAGGTCTTGCAAGGAATGTGCTTGTTGTAAAGAGCGCTGATATAGTGATCGCCCTTGCCGGAGAAGCAGGGACGCTTTCTGAGATTGCCTACGCCTTACAATTTAGAATACCTCTTATCAGCTTAAAATCCTGGGATATACCAGGAGTGATTAAGGTAAGTACAGTTAAAGAGGCAGTTGATAAGGTTAAAGAGGTTTTAAAGAAAGGCTAAAAAGAATGAACTTTTTTGAATTAGTCAAACATAGAAGTAGCGTAAGAAAATACGATTTGCGGCCTGTTAAAAGAGAACTTATTGTTAAGTGCATTGAGGCAGCGCGACTGGCTCCTTCGGCATGCAATTCCCAGCCATGGCAGTTTATAGTTGTGGATACGCTGGAGTTAAAAAATAAACTTTGCGATGCAATGCTCGGGGGCGCATACGGTATAATGAATCATTTTATAAAAGAAGCACCGGTCTTAGTTATTGTGGTAATTGATAAAGCAAAATGGCTTACAAAGGTCTGTAATGTGATAAATGATACAAAACTATATTTGATTGATATTGGTATTGCCTGTTCGTACTTTATCCTTCAGGCAGCCGAACTCGGCCTTGGAACGTGTATACTCGGGTGGTTTAATGAAAGAGCAGTTAAAAGACTTCTTGATATTCCAAGAACAAAAAGGGCGCATATAATTATTTCTATGGGCTATCCTTCGGTTGATTTTAAACCAAAAGAAAAAAATAGAAAAACCCTCTCCGAGATAAGTTTATATGTATAGACATGATAATAAAACAAAATTCATCGAGCTAAAGAAATTATTTAAAACCCTTCATAGCCCAAAAGGTTGTCTGTGGGATAAAAAGCAGACACACCGCACCCTTATGCCATATCTTAAAGAGGAATCCGCAGAATTTATTTCCGCCTTAAAAGATAATAACTTTAAACACATGAAAGAGGAGCTAGGTGATATATTGCTTCAGGTTATGTTCCACTGCCAGATAGCCTCCAAGGAGAATAGGTTTGACGTAGAGGATGTAATCGAGGGGTTAATAGAGAAATTAAAAAGGCGCCATCCCCACGTATTCGGCAAAACAAAGGTAAAATCCGCGCGGCAGATTATTAAAAATTGGAATAAAATTAAATTGCTGGAGAAAGCAGAAGTGTAAATGAAAGGGAGGCTTGTATGGCAGTTAATAAAACAGGAGAGAAGTATCGTTGTAACGTATGCGGCAATGAGGTTGCAGTAACAAAGGTGGGCGGTGGGACGCTTGTCTGCTGCGGTCAGGACATGGAGGAAATAAAATAGATTGTCACGAAAGTCGTTTGAGCCTATGATTACACAGATTTCTAAAAGAGATTACACAGATTGTCTCGTAGGTATATTTAATCTGTGTAATCGGATTCTTAATCTACGTAATCAAGGGTGGCACTTTTGTGACGCCCTAAAAATATAAAGTTAAGGAGGATTTTAAAAATGGGAAAGTCGATTAAGGGTACAAAGACGGAGAAGAATCTGCTGGCAGCCTTTGCGGGAGAGTCGCAGGCAAGAAACAGATATACCTATTTTGCAAGCGCAGCAAGAAAGGAAGGCCTGGAGCAAATTGCGAATATATTTATCGAGACGGCAGAAAACGAAAAAGAACATGCCAAGGTATTCTTTAAACACCTTGAAGGAGGGGATGTTGAGATTACCGCAGCCTATCCCGCGGGGGCGATAAAGGATACAAAGTCAAACCTTGAGGCGGCAGCGGCAGGGGAGAAACTCGAATGGACTAAACTTTATTCCGATTTTGCGAAGATTGCTAATAGCGAAGGCTTCCCGGAGGTAGCGCAGTCTTTTGAGCAGATAGCAAGGGTTGAAAAATTTCATGAATCAAGGTATAGGAAATTAATCAACAATATCTCCGATAATACTGTATTTAAAAAATCAGTATCTGTAAAATGGCACTGTATTAACTGCGGGTATGTGTTTGAAGGAACCGAGGCGCCAAAGGAATGCCCTGCCTGCAAGCACCCCCAGGCGTTTTATGAAGTCCTGGCGGAGAATTTTTAGATATAACAAAAGACGGCCAAATAATTGTTAGATAAAATGAAGATAGCGCTTATCCAATGCCCGTGTTGGGGAATATATACCCCGCCTTTGGGCATAGCGAGCCTCTCCGCATATTTAAGAAACAGGGGATATAAAGTTATGGTTTTGGATTTCAATATAGATATGTATCTTAGATGCCAAAAGCAACACGAGATATGCTGGGATGAGAGCATGAATGAGTTTTGGAGAAGCGAGCCGCTTGTTGAAAAATTTATCTCGGATTATGAGGGGCTAATTCGATATTATTTAGGCGAAATATGTAATTGCGGAGCCGGAATCATAGGCTTTTCTATATACGATACATCTATGTTTTTTAGTTTAATCCTTGCAAAAAAAATAAAGGAGAGATGTCCGGATAAATTAATTGTCTTTGGCGGTCCGCATTGCTCAAAATATATGACGAGGAATTTTATTATGTTGCAAGGCGTAGTAGATGTAATAGTAGAAGGAGAAGGGGAGGAAACATTATCCGAGATAGTAGAATTGGCAGGAAAAGAGCATAAGATTGATTTTTGTCAAGGCACGGTGATTAGGAAAGAAAATAAGATCGTTGATTGTGGCAATCGCCCCTTAATAGAAAATTTAGACACCTTACCGTTCCCGGACTTTAGCGATTTCCCGGTAGAGAGCTACCTTAGAAAGAATGTTTTTCCTGTGTCTTCAAGCAGGGGATGTGTAAACAGGTGTGTTTTTTGCAATGAATGGCCGTACTGGAAAAAATACAGATTTAAAACGGGTTATCATATTTTTCAAGAGATAAAATATATATTATCTCAATATCCAAAAACTACCAATATTGAATTTCACGACTCGGTTTTAAACGGGAATTTGGAACAGATAAATATTTTATGTGATCTTATTCTCGAAGAAAACCTACGGATACGATGGAACGGGCAGGCTATTATTAATCCGAGAATGGATTATAACCTATTGGTAAAGATGAAAAAATCCGGATGCGGATGTTTAGATTATGGGCTTGAAAGCGGCTCCCAGGCAATTATTACCAGAATGAGAAAAAGATTTAACATTTCAGACGCGGATAGAATAATCAAAGAAACATATGAAACAGGCATTGATGTGGTATTAAATTTTATGTTTGGTTTTCCCGGGGAGACAGAAGAGGATTTTAAAGAGACGCTGGATTTTGTATCAAGAAATAAAAATTATATAACGGCGGTTAATCCTGCCCCGTCGTTCTGCGGGATTGCACCGGGCACATATTTATATGAACATTTGGAAGAATTTGGCGTTGCCACCCCAATGGATAATGGGCATTTCTGGAGGTCTAGTGATAAAAAAAATGATTACTTAATAAGATTGAACCGTTTTGAAAGATTTTGCGAATTTGTACATTCCCTCGGTATTAAATCCACTTATCCAAAGACGGCTTTAGTAAACAGATATAGAGTAATGGGTGATTACTATTTTTATATTCAAGATTATTCAAAGGCATTAGAATATTATAGAATTTCCCTTGAGGAGGAGATGGAGGATAAGAAAATATTAAAGCAGATTGACGAATGCGCTCGCCTATTAAGATAATTGTACTATGAATCGAGCATACAAAATAAATCTATTTGTTTATATATTAATTTGCCTGGTTCTTTTTGAAATTATTCTGCAATTAACAGGTTTTTTCGCCTCGTTAAGAATAAATAAAGAAAATTTAGCAGAAGTCCTGACGGAGAATTTTTAATCAGGGGAGAATGTCATATTACGCTAATTAAGTTAGGCAAGAAAGGTAAATTATATGGTTGCAGATTTTTTTACTAAAAATTTAGATGTTGTTTTTATGGTTTATGGGTTAAGTTTTGTGGTTATGGGGGTAGCTATCCTCGCTCAGCCTCGCAGGGAGAGCGTTTTTAAACTAGCGGATGTTATTTGGATATTGGCCGGATTTGGGTTAACCCATGGCCTAAATGAATGGCTTGATATGTTTAGCCTAATAGCAATTAATAAATATTTACATGGCGCATATGTGCTTGGACTGGTACGGTTAGCGGTATTGTCAGTATCATATGTTTTTCTATTCGAGTTTGGACGCAGATTAATCTCTTTTAGGCTCAAGGGACTCTTAGATAAATGGGTCATTACGGCATTTTTGTGTTTTGTTGTTCTGGCGCTTATGATTTTTATTAAGCAGGAACGAAGCGTTTGGCCGCGCTATTTTTTGGGGTTCCCGGGAGGAGCATTTGCGGCGCTGGGGCTTATCTGGTATTACTATGATAACGAAACTATATTAAAGCCGATAAGGGCACGTTTATATTTTATAACAGCCGCAGTTTCACTGTGTATTTATGGTGTATTGGGCGGAGTTGTTGTTCCGAAAACAGATTTTTTCCCCGCATCTATTATCAACACCGATTCTTTCTTGAAGTTATTTGGAATCCCGGTGCAGGTATTTCGTGCCATATGTGCCATTGTTTTAGCGTGGGCTGTTTGTAAGGTACTTAATATCTTTAACTGGGAGATAAGAGATAAGCTAAAAAAGAGTTTGGAGGTAGTGGGAACTATTGCCAGCGGCGTAGCCCACGAGGTGAAGAACCCTCTTGCTATAATACTTCAGAGCATCGAATATATTTCTAAAAAGGTTAAAGGCAGCGATGAAAATGTTTCATTAATGATCGAAGATATAAAAGAGGCCGTTGAAAGGGCAGATAAGATTATCAGGGGATTGCTGGACTTTTCAGGCGCATCAAAGGTAAACATGGATTTTGAGAATCTGAATTCTGTTATAGATGGGTCTTTGAGGTTGATAAAAAGCCAGCTTTTGCAGGCCCATATAGAAGTCATTAAAAACCTTGAGAAGGATATCCCTCCCATAAAAATGGACAAAAATAAGATTGAGCAGGCACTTATAGACCTTTTCATAAACGCTATGCATGCCATGCCCAACGGAGGAAAATTAACGGTAAAAACTTTTTATAAAGAGTTAGAGACGCAAGAGAAAGTAGTTATAGTTCAAATTGAGGATACCGGCCACGGAATTCCGGAGGATGTTTTAGGTAAGATATTCGACCCATTTTTTACTACAAGGCGGAGACAGGGCGGGACAGGTTTAGGATTGTCTATAGTAAGGAACATAGTCGAGCAGCATAACGGAAAAATAGAAATTCAAAACAAAAAAGAGGGCCGTGGAGTTATAGCGGAGGTTATATTTAAAGGATGCTAAAAGGAGAAAGGAGAGGTCGTTAATATGGGGAAAAAGAAGATATTATTTGTTGACGATGAAGCGAAGTTTGTGCGGGCAGTGAAATTAAACCTTGAGGAAACCGGTGAATATGAGGTTAGGACAGAGACTGAGGGAGAGAAAACGCTTGCCGCCGTGAAAGAGTTTAAGCCGGACCTGATTTTTCTGGACATTGTAATGCCGGATGTAGACGGGGGAGAGGTGGCGCAGAGGATAAAAGCCGACGAAACCCTTAAAGGCATTCCTATAGTTTTTTTAACAGCGCTTGCGAAACAGGAGGAAGAGAAAATCCGCGATGGGAGCATAGGAGGACATCTTTTGGCCAAGCCGGTAACCACAGAAAGGCTAATTGAGTGTATAAAAAAATATGCAAAATAAAATAAAGACAGCCATTAATCCTACAAGGGTAAGCTTATCCTGATATGCGCGGATAGACAAATTAGTAAGTATCCAGAAAAATTTATGTAACCCTTTAGAGCCCTTTTTACGTCTAAATAACCGGAAGGTAAATGAAACCCAGACTTACGCCTGCCTGCTGGCAAGGCAGGGAACAAAGTGAACGTAAGTATGTTGGTTGAATTTATCCCTTCATGAAATGCCTGCAGGCATAGAGAAGGACAAAGGACGTAAAAAGGGCCAAGGAGATAAGCCCCTGGCCATAACAAAAAAGGAGGCGGTTAAAATGAAGACGAGAATTTCGGGTTGCATAGCGGTCGGGGTATTTCTGGTGCTTACCACAGCACTTATATCTTTTGCATTTGCCGAGAATACTTCTAAAGGCGCCAAAGGCAATAAAGATACTTACAGTGCAGGTAAATCTGATAGGCCAAAGGGATGGGATGAAGGCAAAAAGACAGGTTGGAAGGGCTCTGACGCGCCTCCCGGTCAGGAAAAGAAGGACGGGATGAAGCAGCACCTAAAAGAACTGAAAGAGAAGGACCCTGAGGTGTTTAAAAAGAAGATGACAGAACACAGACAGCAGATGAGAGGGAAATTAGAAAACCTGAAAGAGACAGACCCAGAAAAATACAAGGCCCTCGCAGAAAAGCACAAAGAGCATAGGGCGGAATACCTGAAGAAGCTTAAGGAAAAAAATCCGGAGAAATATAAGACCCTTATGGAAAATAGAAAACAAAAAAAAGTTGAAGGGTTAAAAAAGCTTAAAGAGGAAAATCCGGAGAAATTCAAAGAGGTAATGCAGAAGAGAAGGGAGCAGGTGAAGGAAAAACTCGAAAACCTGAAAGAGACAGACCCAGAAAAATACAAGGCTCTAATGGAAAAGAGGAAAGAGCAGAGGCTAGCGAGCCTAAAAAAGCTTAAAGAGGAAAATCCGGAGAAATTCAAAGAGGTAATGCAAAAAAGAAGAGAAGCCGCAAAGGAAAAACTTGAGGGTTTAAAGGAGACAAACCCGGATAAATACGAAAAGATTATGACGCACAGAGAGCATATGGCTAAGCTTAGACAACTGCGCGAGGAAAACCCTGAAAAATTCAAGGAATATATCAAGAGCCATCCGGAGCTAAGAGACAAAATAAAGGATACAAGGGATAATCGTGAAGACAGGCGCGATAAGGCAGAGGACATAAAAGATAAAAGGGAAGACGTAAGAGCTAAAAAAGAGGATATATATGACAAAACCCACAAGGGCGGTAAATATGATAAGCTTGAAGATAAGTTTGACAGAAAGGAAGATATAAGGGACAACAAAGAAGACAGAAGAGATCGCAGGGAAGACATAAAAGACAAAAAAGAAGATAAACATACCAAGGGAAACGAATAGCTAATCCCGTCACCATAGTTCCATGGCGGAGCGGGACGTCGCCCCAAGATGGGCGTGGTAAGTTTAGGTCCCACGGATGAAACCCGTGGGGCTCCAGATAGATAAATTAAAGGGAAACAATGGATGAGGATTTAGAATTAATAGACAAGATTATAGGTGGCGATAAAGCCGCCTATAAAACCCTGGTGGATAAGCATAAAAAGAGGGTATATTCGGTAGCGTACGGCATAATAGGCGATAGGGAAGAAGCCAAGGATATACTGCAGGAGGCGTTTATGAAGGCTTTTTACTCCATAGGCAGCTTCAGAAGAGAATCCAGCTTTTATAGCTGGCTATACAGAATACTTGTGAACCTATGCAAGGATTATATCAGGAAGAAATCTAAAGCGCCCTCATTGATTCGGGCTCGAATCAATGACGACTACCGGGAGCCCGAGGAAATAGAGATTGTAGATACCGGGAAAAACCCAAAAGAAGAGCTTTTAAACAAGGAGATAACAAATGTAGTGGGCAAAGCCTTAAAGAGGCTTCCGCCGAAACAGAGGCTTATCTTTATTTTAAGGCATATAAACGGTTTTAGTATGGAGGAAATATCAGATTCGCTTAGATGCAGCAGGTCAACCTGCAAGGTGCATCTATTCAGGGCGATAAGGGCCCTCAGGAAAGAACTGGATTATTATAAATGAAACCCAGACTTACGCCTGCCTGCCGGCAAGGCAGGGAACAAAGTGAACGTAAGTATGTTGGTTGAATTTATCCCGCTCTTTCGGCTGCGAAGGTGCTCCAGAAGCAAGAAAGAGCGGGATTTAATTCACAGACGGCAGGCAGCCTGCAATTTACGTCGTCCCGAAGGTTCGGGACTCCGTAAATTGTCTGTTCATTAAAGAAAGGGTGTGATTAATATGAAAGAATGCAGATTTGTAAGAAGAAATATTTATGATTATGTATCCGGTATTATGACGGATGAGTGCGATAAAGAGAGGATGGATAAGCATATTAATTTGTGCAGGAATTGTTTTAACGAGCTGGAAAAAGTCAAGGCCATCCTTATGGCCGCTTCTAACATAAAACCGGCAGGGCTTTCAGATGAAGAATGGCAGAAATTCGACAGGACCCTTGAGGAAAAGTTAGACATGGCGCCTAAGGCATACACCCTAAGGCCGGTGAAAAAAAACCTCTACAATCTATTGTTAAGACCCGCCGTGATCTTAGCGGCAGTATTTATCCTGATAACAGGCGGTTTTCTAATAAGGGGTCCGATGAAGCATGCAATAGTATTAGGCCCGACTTTAATGGAAAGAGGTCGGCCTATCCCTTCTGGATTATCAAGCTCCGAAAATGAAATATTGAGAGAGCTAGAGCTTATGGATGAATTAAATTCCGCATCCAGTGTCAGGGATATGCCAGAAGATGAGCTTCTTGAGGAAATGGAAATCCTTGATTCGTTTGAGACATAAAAAATATAAAGCCATGAAAGCCTATACCATAAGGGCTATAAGATATGAGTTTTTATAGTAGTTAGCTATCGGCATAGCTAAAATAACCCTCCATTAAATTATTCTGCCCGGTAAAAAATAGTATTATTGAGAGCGTTGAAAAAACTTTTCTTTTCAACACTCTCATCTCGAGGAGAGACTTTAGTCTCGACGAGAGATCTTTCGGCAGCACCAAGCGCTTCCCTCGACCTCGAGTCTCGGGATGAGAGGCGGAATCGGGGTATACTTTTTTACTTGATCTACAAGGAAACTAAATAGATCCTTCGTCGCCGTAAATGATTATGTCAAATGGCTCCTCTCGGGACAGAGGGGCAGGAAATTATATCAACCCTTTTGAGCTCAAAATATGCTGTTGTGCTAATAAAGATTCTCAGGATCAAGAAAAATCTGCCAAAAGTCTCTGCCCGAAGGGCAGATTTTTCTTGACAATTTACGCTTACGATATAATAATACCTCCTATGTAAGAAGAAAATAGGCTGTCACGAAAGTCATTCTAGCCTATGATTACACAGATTTTTGCGTTGGAATTTTAATCTGCGTAATCTAAACTTTAATCAGTGTAATCAAGGGCGGCACTTTTGTGACGCCCTAAAGAAGAAAACCCTGCAAAATGAAGGGGCAGAAAATGAGACTATTACTTGTGCTGGCAATATGCCTTCTATTTTTAGGCGCAGCGGATAGCTTTGCAGAGATATTAGAACCCGGGCACTCTTGGGGGATAGGAACAGAGGTGTCTAGTATAAAATATGAAGAGCCCGGGATAATGAACGAAAAGGGTATCATGTACGGCGTATCCGCTTTTTATAATTACTACGGAGAATTATCCGTCGATAACCCTGAACTTAATAAATGGATGATTAGAGCCGAGGGGAGAGGCAGCATGGGCAAGGTTGATTATCAGAATTCAGGAGAGATTGATGGTATCGATGACTCTATAATAGAGCTTAGAGGTTTAGGGGGTTATGGCCTGGAGGTATCAGAAAGCGTTGCGATTACCCCTTATGTAGGCATAGGTTACCGGCAGTTACATGACGACATGGGAGGATTTGTTTCTTCAACAGGCGCGCTTGGCTATGATAGAGAGTCAAAATATCTATATGCTCCCATAGGAGCCGAGGCAATTCTTGATCTAAAGAATAACTGGAATGTTGGGCTATCGGCCGAGTATGATCTTTTTATGTGGGGCAGGCAGACAAGTCGTTTGAGCCAAGCTCTTAATGGATACAACGACCCTGAAAATCCTCAAAAGAGAGGATTTGGATTAAGGAGCGCCCTAAAAGTTGAGAAGAAAGGCGAGGCCATAGATTTTATAATAGAGGCATTTGTCAGATATTGGAACATCAAACGCTCCCAGGAAGCAGATTTGACGGTGAATGGTATTATAGTAGGTACCGTTACCGAACCAAAGAACAACTCCACAGAATACGGCCTCAAGGTTGCTCTAAAGTTCTAAATAAAATAACGCTTAAGAAAGAGAAACTATTAAAGCCCACCTAATTAAGATAAAGATATATCAGCCCGCCCAAGAATTTATAATCAAGAAAAAGAGTATATGAAAATGAGACTGTTGCAAAACCCATGCCTTGAGAGCATTGAAAAGAAAGGTTTTTTCAACGCTCTCAAAATACGGTCTATAGCTATAGTTACAGCATCCATAGTTTTTATTTCTGTTTTTATACCTTTCCCACTTTTTGCCCAGGTAGAAAGGATAGAAAAGATAGAAAGAGAGATTGAAAAAGAAAAGGCCTTAAGAGAAAAAATAGAGAAGGAAAAAGAAAAGCCCAAGATAGAGGAAAAGAAACCAACCGAAGTAACCCCGCCCCCGGTTGCAGAAAAAATGCTTATCCAAAAAATAAATGTAGTAGGTGCTACCTTAATCTCGGAAAAGGAGATTAGCGGCATTATTGCGCCTTTTGAGAATAAAGAGCTAACTGTGGCAGAGATGCAGAAGGTCGCTGACTTAATTACAGATGCCTACCGCAAGAAAGGCTACGTAACTTCCCGCGCTTATCTACCCCCGCAGAATATTGAAAAAGGGGTATTGGAGATAAGGGTTATAGAGGGGATAACAGGCGATGTGGAGATAAGAGGAAACCGTTTTTTTAAGGCAACTTTGTTTAAAAAAAAGATTACGCTGAAAAAAGGCCAGCCTTTCAATTATGATATATTAAGAAGAGGCTTAAGCAGAATAAACGAACACCCTGATCGTAGCACAAAAGGAATTCTTGTGCCCGGCAAAGAACCCGGGGCTACTGATATAGTCTTGGAGGTAAAAGACAACCTGCCCGTACATCTCGGATTTAATTATGATAATTACGGCTCACGTTATATCGACGAAAATCGTTATAAAGCCACTCTTATGCACAATAATCTTTTAGGTTGGGATGATAAACTAGCGCTTCAGTATCAGCTGGCAGAAGCGGAGAATTATGTGCTAACAAGCTCGCGTTACCTCTTGCCGGTTACAGAAGGGTTGCAGATAGGTTTTTTTGCTACGCGTACAACACTTCGCCTGGGCGAGGCATACGAGGATTTAAGGGCAAGGGGTAAGAGCAGGCTCTACGGGATTTATGCTACCCAGGCTTTATATAATGCGGAAAATGTAGCTTTAAGCTTAAATGCGGGCTTTGATTATAAGGATATATTTAATTTTCAGTTAGGAGACGAGACAAGCCGGGATAGATTACGCGTAGCTAAGGTAGGCCTGGACCTGGATTTAACGGACAGGTTCGGGCGCACCTTAATCAGCAATGAATTTGATTATGGCATACCCAAGATAATGGGCGGGCTAGAAGAAGACGTGGATAGCCACGCATCGCGAATCGGCGCAGGGGCAAAATTTACAAAGGATAATCTAAGTTTAATCAGGTTGCAGAGAGCGCCTTTTGGCTCTACTCTTTTATGGAAGAATCAAGCGCAGTTTACGCCTTATATCTTAACTGCCGCAGAGCAATTCCAGATAGGCGGCGTTACAAACGTACGCGGTTATCCGTCAGCCGAGTTGGTGGGAGACAAGGGTTATTCCTCTACGCTTGAATGGTCGTTCCCGCCTTATTTTATCCCCAGGGGGATAAAGGTTCCTCTTTCAAAGGCAAAATTCTATGATGCCTTAAAACTGGTTGCCTTTTATGATTGGGCGAATGCCCGCCTGAGAAGCCCTCAGCCGGGAGAGGAAGAAAACAGGACCTTAAGGGCAGTAGGTTGCGGCGTGCGCTTTAACCTTCCCGAGGATTTTTCACTTAGGGCAGATTTTGGTTGGCCGCTGGATAATGAACCATCGGATAATCAAAATCTTCATACCTGGACAGAGATTACAAAGATTTTTTAAAAGTTTTTAAAAACCCCCTTGTATTTTTTTTGGCTATATGGCATACTTTATTTACAGTTATTCGAAAAGGTAAATCCGCCGAAAGGCGGGGACGTCCGCCAAAAAGATTGGCGGACCCCGAAGATGAGCGAGATAAGTCGCTTCATTCGGGGCAAAGCCGCGGATCTAATAAAGATAAAGACTGCCGGGCTGCCGAAGTAACCGTGACAGCGAATATTTAAACCATGAGATCCGCCAGAAAGAAAATCATAACTCTAATCCTAAAGGATAGACCTTACCTGTTCCTATTAGGGAAGGGTCTAATCCTTGCATCGCTTGTATTATTAATTCTGCCTTCCCGTATATTTGCCCTTCCCGAAGGAGAGAATGTGGTGGCGGGTTCTGCCACTTTTGACTGCTCAAATCCTGATACCCTAAATATCAATACCCCATCAGATAAACTTATTGTTGATTACAATAGTTTCTCCATAGCCCAGACTGAAACAGTTAATTTCAACCAGCCTTCTTCAAATGCAATAGCCCTAAACCGTGTAGTCGGGGTTGACCCCTCAAGCATCATGGGCAAATTAACCGCAAATGGAAACATCTTTCTCATAAATCCAAACGGCGTCATATTCGGCAAAGACTCACGCGTAGATGTGGCTGGATTGGTTGCCTCAACCCTCAACATATCAAACGAAGATTTCTTAAAAGGAAATTACAATTTTTATAAGGTAAACGGGAAGTCAAACTCCTGGATTATAAATCAGGGCAACATAAAGATATCAAACGGTGGTTACATTTTCCTTCTTTCAGCCGCAATAGATAACCAGTGCAAAATTCAGGCAGACCTGGGTAAAATAGTTTTGGCAAGCGGTGAGAAGATGACCCTTAATTTAGATGATACGGGCGATATCTCAGTAGTCATTGATGAAGCGGTAAAGGAAGCTGTCCTTGACCCTGACGGCAAGAGGATGGACAGCGCCATCAAGAATTCCGGCACGCTATCTGCAAATGGCGGAAAAGTTCTGCTGACTGCCAAAGTTCTAAACAATGTCTTTGATTATGCCATAAACAATTCAGGCGTTATTGAAGCAAAGTCCATAGTAAATCATAATGGCAAAGTTGAACTGGTAGCGGAGGGAGCGCCCATACTAAACACCGGCACAATCAATGCAAATACAGTTATAATTAATATCATAAATTCCGACTTCATAAATAAAGGTAAAATAATCTCCGATACCGCACCAGCGACCATTTTCATAAAAGCGCTGAATATCATAAACTCAGGCATAATATCCGTTCCTACATCAATAACCCTTGAAGCAGAAAATGCGATTATCCAACTTAACCCATCTGCCGTAGACCAAAACTCTAGCAACAACCCAGCACCCCAGGCAATAATCCAGTCAAATCAGCTAAATCTAAAGGCAAGACAATTCGGAACGTCTGATGTGCCGCTCTATATTATAGGAAATAATATATATATAAGCAGAAGCCAAGGCGATATTGAGATATTAGACAGTTTAGGTATTGGAACCACTATCCTGCTTCGCGGCCCCCCGGATGGATTTGGTGCAATTGTGTATAATAAAGATACAAATCTTACCTTACAGGCAAAATCCGGAGGCATAACCACTGCCAGTAATGCGACTATTCTTTCCAATAATCTCTCCTTAATTGCAAGCCAGGATATAAATCTAGCGGGTACTATTCAAACAGCAACCCTTAATCTTTTAGCCAATGGTGATATATCTAGTCTTGGCAGCCTAAAAGCCCAAACCCTTATAGAGCGTGGTGCATCTTTTAAGGTAGGCGGGATATTTGAAGTTAGCCAGTCTTCCATCCAGAATGATGACAATGCTATTACCTATGATAGTGACACCACAGTTTCCGGAACAATTAATGACAATACCGATATTGTTTTAAATAACGACGTAATTATTACCTTAAGCGGGAATACAATCTTTCATGCCGACAACGATACCAATGGTAGTGGCAAGATTAATATGAAAAATGGCTCTTCTATTGTGGGCGGCGGGTATGATCTTACGCTGTATGCATCAGATAATTCCACGCTTCGTTCAATAACAGGCGTTGGAACGCTTACTATATATGAGTCACAGTCAAGTTCAAATCCAACCTATACCACTAATAATAACATTAGCGCAACCAACTTTACCCTAAACAGCGCTACATTTGACCTAAGCGGAAATACGCTTACTATAAGCGGTAACTTTACCAAAAGCGGTGGCACATTTACCACTTCAGGCACAGTTACATTTAATGCCACATCCACTGGTAAAACAATTACCTCAGGCACAGCTACATTCAATGATGCTACCTTTAACGGCTCAGGCGGAGGGTGGACATTGCAGGATGCTATTAGTATAGATGGCAATCTTACCTTAACCAACGGTACGGTTAATACCAATGGTAAAACTGTTACAGTCAGCGGCAATTTCTCAGAAGATGGCGGCACGTTTACGGGAACAGCGGCAGATATGACAGTTACCGGGACCTTTACTCAGTCAGGCGGAACATTTACCGCTCCTTCAGACACATTATCAATAAGCAATACCTTTAATAGAACAGGTGGTACGTTTACCCATAATTCAGGAACAGTTAAGTTTCTGGCAAATAATACCTACGACATCACCACTAACGGTGCTACTTTTAATAACCTAATATTCGATAGAACCTCTGGTGGAGTCAAAACCCTTACCCTAAAAGATAATTTTAGCATAGCCGGAAATTTAACTGTTCAAAACACCGCAACAAGCAATGATTACTCTGTTAAGGGAAGTGGCACAGCAGGCTTGCCTGTCGTAACAGTTTCAGGAAATTTAAGTTTTCCCTCTACCGGCCAGAATAAAGACGTAACCTTTGGGAGTAGCGCCTCCGCTAATAATTTCACAGTCAATTTAGCAGGCGATTTTAGCATAGCCGATAGCGATATAACCGTATATAGTAATATTAAATTTAATAGTGCTGCAGTTAATCAAAATATCACGCAGTCAGCAGGCACTATCTCAGGAGGAACTTGGGAAATAGATAAGGGCAGCACCCAGGTGATATTACAATCAGCATTTAATTTAGGAGGCAATTTAACTCTAACCGCAGGTACTTATAATGCTAATGGCCAGACAACCACAATAACCGGCCTTACTACTGTAAGCGGCGGTACGTATCAGGCCTCAACCGCAACCCAGACCTTTAACGCCGGCCTTACAGTATCAGCAGGAACATTTAGCGGTTCAACAGGCGCAGCGGATGTCAATGGAGATGTAACAATTTCCGGAACAGGCACGCTAACTGCTCCAACAGGAACCTTTACGGTATCGGGTAACTGGGCAAAGACAGGCAGTACATTTAATCCGGGTACAGGCACAGTTACATTTGACGGGACGTCCGCAGGAAAATCTATTACCTCCGCAGGAGCAAGTTTCAATAACATCACATTTAATGGCGTAGGCGGTGCCTGGATATTACAGGATGATTTAGATATTAACGGTAACTTAACCCTCACTAACGGGACTCTAAATCTTAACGGTAAGACCATAACCTTAGCAGGCAACTTCGCCAATAATGCCACATTTAACCATAACTCAGGCACAGTTACCTTTGACGGCGCCGGCACATCAACCATCTCCGGCTCAACCACATTCTTTAATTTCGCCTCAACAACTGCTGGAAAACAACTGACATTTACCGCAGGTACAACGCAGACTATAGCAGGAACGCTTACATTAACAGGCACCTCAGGCAATCTTATTGTTCTAAGAAGCTCGTCTACAGGGAATCAGTGGAGTATAAATCCGCAGAGCACAAGAAGCGTCTCATATGTGGATGTAAAGGACTCAAATAATACAAATGCCACATCAATTACAGCCACCAATTCCACAAACTCAGGAAATAATACCAACTGGACATTAAGCGGACCTGCCGCATATCTAAAGATTACAGCTGCCTCATCAATTTTAACAGCAGGTAATTCCCTTGAACTTACAATAACAGCCTATGATGCCAATGGCAACATAGCCGCTGGATACACAGGCACCAAATCGCTAACATTCTCAGGGCTTGCCAATGCGCCCAACGGCACAGCACCTCAAGCAGAAGGAATAAATATAGGAACAGCCACAAACGTTAACTTCACAAACGGTATATCAGATGCAGGTGTTGCCACACTAATAGCCTACAAGGCTGAGAGTGCCACAGTGGACGTAACAGACGGCGCAGTCAACTCAACAGGTGGCAACGGATTGGCTCTCACGGTAAGCCATGGCGCTGCAAATGATCTAAACTTTGTTCAGCAGCCCACAAATACGCTAGTTAATACAACCATTACACCTAGCGTAACAGTTGAGGTTAGAGATGCCTGGAATAATATTCTTACGGATAGCAATACTACCAATATAACTATTAGTATTGATTCAAACCCGGGCGCAGGTTCCCTATCAGGTACACTATCGCAGACCACCTCAAATGGAGTTGCCACATTCAATGACGTATCTATAAATAAAGCCGGGACAAACTACACCTTAAAAACCAGCTCCGGCGCATTAAGCTCTGCTGCCTCAAATTCGTTTGATGTTGCATTTGGCGCTGTCATATTAGAATCCCAGAGCTCTAATTCCCTGGTTTTAAGAATCTTACTTCCGGGCTCGCAGCAGTTAGTCCAATATCGGATAAATACCTTTGATCCCATAGGCTCTGTATATTTTTATCATCCTTTAGTTGAAACAGATATGTCCTCATTTGACCAGTTTATACTAGAAACAGGCGCCTATGAGTTTATAGATGGAGCAATAAATCTTTCAGGCCATGACGCGATTCTTAATTTATTTAAGCAGCTTAAGAATTTGAGATAGGCATAAATTCGCAAAGATTAACCCAAATTTTGGGATAATGATAAAAGGGCAAATCAAATTTGCCATTTTATATTTTTTGTAAAAATATTTCTGTAGACGCAATATAATAATGTCAGTATTCTGCAAATAGAAAATGTCAGGTATACTCACCCTAAAAAGGGGTGAGTAACGATGTTATACCTGACA
>JAGVOB010000203.1 GCA_020052955.1 Candidatus Omnitrophota bacterium
GTATCAGTATAGGTAAAATTAGCTCCTATTGTGAGGTTCTCAAGTGGCAAAAATTTTGTTTCCAGTTCGAAGCCTTTTGTTTCCGCCCTGCCGATATTCTTATATTTCCAGGTAGCTGAATCCCAATCAATCATATTTCTAAAGTCATTATGGAAATATGTTGCTCCGAGAGAAACTTTGCCATCCAATAAATTCTGTTCAACCCCAAAGTCATAGCTTTTGCTTTCATCAGGATTTAAATCTGGGCTCCCATAACTTGAATAGAGTTGAAAAAGAGAAGGTGCTTTAAATCCTGTTCCCCAGTTAGCTTTGAGGCGAGTTCCTATTTCTTTGATTAAATAAGCAGTGGAGATCTTATAGGTAGTCTCTGTGCCAAAAAGCTGGTGGTCATCAACCCTTAAGCCAGGGGTGATAAAAAGAGCATCCCAGAGTTTGAGTTGATTTTGTAGGTAATATCCCTTGTTGTCTACACCTTTTCTATCAATCTTGGTTATAGAAGTCTTAGAGCGATAATAAGATGAGCCCCTTTCCTCTTCATATTCAAGGCCAGCGGTTATAGTATTAATCTTGGCGATAGAAAAATTATGTTGCCATTCAAATTTTTTACTATCCCCTTTATAGCAAGATTGTACATCTTCGGTAGTATCTACACTATCTTTTTCATCACGATATTTCCTGCGCACATCATTATAAGAAAAAGATAGTTTATGATCCCACCAAGGCAATATTTTCTGGTTAAATTCAAGTTTGGAAATAAAATTTCTATCCCAGGCAGTATAATTGGGATCGTCATCAAAAGAACCGTCATCAATGTCTGTTTCGGTATCTGTATAGCGTAAAATAAGGCTTAATTCTGCATCATCAAGGATTTTATAACCCAAGCGAGAAGATATAGCGGTATTTTCATAGCCATCCTTTTCAGAGCCATTAGCTGCTTTAGAAATACCATCTGAATCTAAGCGAGATACAGAAAAAGAATAATTTATCTTTTCTGTGCCACCATTTAAACCAATACTTTCTCTGAACGTCTTATGCGAACCAGCCTCAGAAGAAATCTCGAATTTAGGCTTGCCCTTACCTTTTTTGGTGATAATGTTGATTACTCCACCTATAGCATCTGAGCCATATAGAGTGGATTGTGGACCACGGATAACCTCAATACGCTCTATATTATCTGTAGTTAAATGTGCAAAATTAAAGGACCTATCTGTAGCCATAGGGTCATTTACCTCTACACCATCGATCATTACTAAGATGTGACCTGGCTTTGAGCCACGAAGATAGATATTGGTTAAACCACCGAACGGGCCATTTTGCATCACAGTTATACCGGGCACATCGCGCAAGACTTCTTGAACGCTACGCTTACCTGATTTTTTAATCTCCTCGGATGTAATAACAGTAGTTGAACTTCCAATTTCAGCTTGGTATGCTTCTGTCTTTGTAGCAGTAACAATTATTTTTCCCAGATCATATTTCTGTTCTTCCTGGGCCAAACTGTTAACTGTCGTTATCAAAACTAACATTCCCATTAAAATCAAAATTTTCTTTTTCATTTTTCTTCCCCCTTCGAGAATACTTCCCAAAATAGGCAATCGTCCGGACTTCTCTTGTTATTAAGAGATTACCGTTGCGGGGCAGTGCTCTGGATTTCACAGAGACTTCCTTTGCCTATCCGGTAAGTTGCGTCAAAATTATTAAATTAAACCTCTCTCTTATTTAAACGAATCGCAGGCAAATCCCGAAATCCCTCACGCTCCTTTCATGCCTAGATTGATCCGGTAACTGTTTATTAAAACTCAATTCCCCTCCTGCCTTTCATCCCTGCATCATACGGATGTTTTATCTTTTTAACTTCGCTGACTAAGTCAGCAAATTCTATCAATCCTTTGGGGGCCCCTCTACCGGTAAGTATGACCTCCATATTGTTTGGCTTCTTCTTAAGTAGCTCGAGCAGTTCCTCTTCTTTTAAGAAACCGTCTCTTAAGGCAATGATAATTTCGTCAAGTATTAAAAGGTCGCAATTTTTTTTAAGGAAAATTTCCTCTATTAACTTCATCCCTTTATTTAGTTCCCTCTTAATTTCTTCAGGACTTACTCTGAAAAAATGGGGATGCTTAGGAGCAAAGTTAAAAAGTTGGCAATAAGGCAATCTTTTTAAAACCTTAGTCTCTCCGTAACCAAATCTTTTAGGACATTTAAAGAACTGAATAAAAATTATTTTAAGACCTTGCCCTATTGCCCTCACCGCTAGGCCAACAGCAGCGGTTGTCTTCCCCTTACCATCACCTGTATAGACCTGTATCAGTCCTTTTCCTTTCATCAGTCTCCCCTTTCTTTTGTCCCCCACCTACGAGGTGAGGTAGAGCGTTGCCTTTCTTCTTCAGAAACTATCAATATATATGGTTTAGAAGAAACAGGATTCTTTTCTACAACTACCACTGTCTTATAAACCTCTTCAATAATTTGATAATTTAATACCTCATCAGGAGATCCTATCTTGTGTATCCTTCCTTCATTAATAAGAACTAAGCGCTGGCAATATTCACTGGCTAAATTAAGGTCGTGTAAAACCACAATTACTGTAAGTGCCAGTTCCCTATTTAACCTCTTTATAAGGTCTAAAATTCTCGCTTGATGGGCTATATCTAAATGAGTGGTAGGCTCATCCAATAAGAGTAGTTTTGGTTCTTGACAAAGAGCACGAGCAATAAGGGCGAGTTGTTTTTCTCCGCCACTTACCTCTCCCATAAGTCGGTCTTTAAGCTTGAGGGTATCAGTTAAACCCATAGACCTAAAAGCTACCTCCAAATCTTTTTTTGTCTCTAAGAATTGAAATCTCCTGAAATAGGGAATCCTTCCCAAAAGAACAAATTCTTCTATTGTCATATGATTTAAAGATGGATTTTGTGAAACCACAGCTATCTTGCAAGCTAACTCTTTTAAATTTGTCAGCCAAATATCTTTCTCTTCTAAAAAAATTGTGCCCTTCTTTGGTTTGATTATACGGGTTACCGCCCGAAGAAGAGTTGTTTTACCTGAACCATTAGGTCCGATTATTCCCAGAAGGTCTTTTGTTTCTATCCTAAGGTTAATGTCTTGAAGAATAATTTTCGAATCGTAGCCACAGGTTAAATTTTTTACTTCCAGCATTATTTTTCTCCCAGCATAACTTTCTTTTTGGTAAGCGCATAAACAAAAAAGCTTCCTCCTAATATGCCGGTAATTACACCAACCGGTAATTCTAACGGAGAGACGATCGTTCTGGCTAAGGTATCACAAAAAATTAGAAATGCTCCGCCAGTTAAAAAAGACCCCATCAGCAATATTCGATGGTCGCCTCCCACAAACATACGCACAAAATGGGGGACTACCAATCCCACGAAACCGATTATTCCAGCTATAGATACGCTACAACCGGTAAGTAAAGAGGCGAGAATAAAAAGTAACCGCTTGGTTCTTTCTATATTTATGCCCAAATGTAGCGCTTCTTCTTCTCCTAAAGAGAAAGCATTAAGGTCAAAACAGAAAAGATAGGAAGTGATCAACCCGAAGATAGATACTAAAACTGCCAATTTTATAAGAAGCCAGTTTGGCTCCTCTAAAGAGCCCATTATCCAGAAGACAATTCCATGCAGGTCCTCGGCGCGAGAGATAGCCATTATAAGCATAATCAAAGATGAGGCAATAAAACTTATCATTACTCCGGTAAGAAGAAGCCCTTGAATCTTTAATATACCTCTCCTTGTGCTTAAAAAATACACAAGCATTATAACTAAACTAGCCCCTAAAAATCCAAAAAGAGGTAAAGAAAAAATACCTAATGTGCAATTTAATCTTAAAACAATGTTCAAACATACACCTAAGGCTGCTCCCCCTGAAATACCCAGGGTATACGGCTCAACAAGAGGATTACGGAACATTCCCTGAAGGACCACGCCGGCTAAGCTCAATGCTCCTCCTATGGCAAAACCCAAGATAATCCGTGGGAGGCGAATATCAAAAAGGATACTATATTCAGTAGTGCCTTTACCTTCTAAGATTAAAGAGATAATTTTCTTAACGGGTATTCCGGCTGAACCAACAGATAAAGAAAAGATACTTATTCCTAAGGCAATCCCGCTTAGAGCTGATATCCAAATTAGCCAACGAATTAATTTATTTCTCATATGTGTGGATGTAAAATATTAACCATTTCTTCCAAAGTCTCAACAAAACTTACGGGAGTGGGGCTACAGAGTTTATCAGAATCAACAATATAGATTCTATTGTTTCTTACTGCATTTATAGTCTTATATTTCTGCCAGATCTTCTTTTCTTCTTTACCAACAATACCCATAGTAGTAATAATGATTACATCTGGATTTCGTTTAAGCACCTCTTCACGGCTGTAAAGACCATTTTTCCCAGAAGGGCCAACATTTATTCCCCCGGCAATTTCAATAAAATTATTGATAAAGGAATCTTTGGGCGCTACCCATAAAGGTTTAGCTCCTACTTGAACGAGGACTTTGGGTTTGGATAGGTCTTTGACCTTCTTTTTAATAGAGGTTGCTTTGTATCTAGCGCCCTTTACAATCTTCTCCGCCTCTTCTTCTTTGCCTACGAGCTTACCTAATTCTAAAAACTGCTCACAGATCTGGCTAAAATCTCTTGGCGCAGGAAAGGTAATCACTTTTATCCCTAGATTCTTTAATTTCTCTTTTGCCTTGGGATTGGTTAAAGATGTTGCGAGGACTAAATCGGGCTTTAGATTAAATACTTTTTCTATGTTTACCTTTTGAGCTGTGCCGATTTTTTCTTTCATCTTTGCTTCAGGGGGATAGACGCAGTAAACGGTATTAGCTATCAACTTCTCTTGAACTCTTAAGAGATATAGCGCTTTAGTTATAGAAGGCCCCAAAGAAATTATTCTTTGAGGGACATCCGCTTGAGCAAAAAGAAGTTGAGCTGTAAACAAAAATACAATTATTCCTATTTTCGCGATTGATAATTTTGGAATCGGGATTTTGGATTTTGGATTCTTCATTTAATATATCCTCTTCACACTATATTTTACTTTTGTTCCAAAATGCAACATAGAAACATTCTGCAGGTATTTTTCAGCTACTAACTTCGCTTCTTCCATTTCTCTTTTAGTCGGCCGCCCGAACCTGTCTTTTTCTGAATAGGGAATATATCCATCTATGCGATAAGGGATTGTAGTATCAACGCTGCTTATAAATTTCGTGATTTTTTCTATTTCTTTATTATCAATATATCCGGGAATAAATATGCTTTCAGCCCGAACTTTAACGTTAGAGATTTGAGCATATTTTTTAAAGTTATTTAAGACTTGAGCAGGATTATCTTTTCCTGTAAAATCCTCAAAAACTTGAGGCGTAATTGCTTTGATGCTTACACAGACTTCATCAATTGCCTTATCTTCAACATATTCCCAGCCATTGGTGATAAGGATATTGTAAGTAAAAAAATTTTCTTTTAATGTTTTTGCCAGAGGTAAAAAATCCACATCCTGCGTTGGTTCTTTGCCTAAAAAGATTGCTTTTTTAAAAGGCATTCCTTTCAAGCAAAACACGGCTTTTTCCATGCTAAGGGTTCTATTTATTGTTTGCGCAGCTTCCTTTCGATCTAGATGACAATCTAGAGGGAAAGAGTCGGTAATACAACCACTACAGGAAAAATTACAGCCACCATTAAAATAAAGGCAAACCTCACTTAACTCTAGAGCATAAGTAATATGATAAACGCCCATTGTTTTTAACTTCGCAAATTCAAAATCTGATTCATCGTGAAATATTCCATATCCCAATCTTTGATAACTGACTTGGATATCTCATCAATGTTTTTGAATCTTCCTAAAAGTTCATCTGCGCGGACCTCTATGCACTTATAAGGATTGGGCTTATAAGCAGTCTCGGTTGTGTAATACTCAACATTCTCCAAGTATCTTTTGGCCACAGAATAGGCCTCTCGCATCTCTTCATCAGTTGGCGACCTTGAGACTTTACCACCTAATTGCTCAGGAGCAAATTGATATATCTTATAAGGTATATTTTTGTTCACTCGACTTATAAACTTGGCTATCTTTTCGATTTCCTCAAATCCCATTAACTGAGGAGTAAATATTGTCCGGATATAAAAGCTTAGGTTGTATCTATGAAGTAACTTTACTGCCTTTAATGCACGAGCATTGTCTTTACCTGTATAGTCAATATGGATTTGCTTAGTGTATGCTTTTATATCTAACTTAACATGGTCTACTTTTAGAGCTTTTAACTCCGTAATTAAGATTTTATCCAATAAGTAGCCATTGGTAGAAATCCCAATTCTTTCGACGTTAAGATCTCTTAAACCTTTAATCAAAGAAATGAGATAATCTTTATTTAATGTGGGTTCCCCGCCGGTAATTTGGACATCACAAACCTCTTTGCCATAAAAAAATGAGCAGGACTTTTTAATTAAATTAATGAGTTGTTCAATAGATAGATTCGGCCCTGTCTCTTCTTTAGCAATAGCAAAGCACCCTTTGCAGTTGAAATTGCATCCCGATAAATTAATTTTCAATTTTCGGAAAGGATTTACAACAAAAGTTAGAAAAGGAATCCTTCTATAAAGTGCCATTTTTTATTTTAAGTTCTAAAAAACAATGCTTGTTTTCTAATATCTTTTCTCCGGTGGCAAAAACGACGGGTTTTTTAAAAAGCGGGCCATCATAAACGAAAGTATGATATTCGCCGTTTTCCCCGCAAAGGTCAACCTGTGGGAGGCGTTTCATATCTTCGGCGAATTGCGAATCAAGCTTTCTCCCTAGCCATTCACTTCCCATGCATTCAAGCTTCACTGCGACAATAACCGCCTTAAAACCAGCGGTGATAAACTCATCCATCAGTGACTCTCTTGACCGCTGCCACAAAGGCAGTATTGCAGTTAATCCGCTTTCACTTGAGACCCGCTCAACCCAATCACGATGCTCTTGCACATCGATATCGCCGAATACACCAGTCTGAATACCCTCTTCTTTAAGAATCGCCAGTGCCCTCTTAAATTCTTCCTCATAGCCTCCCCACGTTGCTTGTCTTTGTACAATAGGAATCCCCATAGCTTCTGCCTGGGCTTTTAGCAGAGCTACGCTTAAATGATGAGAGCGCGAATGCGTGCCGTTTTCCGAAAGCATATTCAATAGATATGCGACCTTGACTTTCTCATTTTTTATCGCATTGTAACATGCCAATGCTGAGTCTTTCCCGCCGCTCCAAGAAACAAAAGCTTTCCTGTATTTTGGAAACATCGCTAACCTACTTAGAGTTCTGTCATCTTAAAAGTAGTAGAGGTGCCTCTATCCCATCCATCCCAAAGATAAGCCTCCGTCTTATTATCAGCGATAAGACGGAAGACATAACGGACCTGCTCTTCATAAAGTTTACAAAATGCGCCTCTGGTTTCAATTGAACCGTTCATTCCATAAGCCTCAGCAGGACAAGGCGCGCCGCAAAAATGCCTGATAGCGCAACGGCTACAAGGCTCAATATTTTCAATGCGCCTCTCTTTAACAGATTTGAATGGTGCTGTTTTTAGAACATCTCCGATATCATCCTTGAAAATATTGCCAGCTTTATATTTTTTTAATCCGATAAATTCACTGCAAGGAAATAAGTCTCCATTACTTGAAACCGCAAAGAAACACCTTCCGCCACCGCACGGTGAGATGTCGCACATCAAGCGACGGGCCATGGGAGCAATAATACCGATTAAGACATTGGCAAAGTTTGCTACCACAAGTTTACGGCCAGTTCTTTGATAAAGTTGATATACGCGGTCTAATGCCTCTAAATAATATTTTGCTATATCAGTATCCGAAGGTTTATACTTACGGCTGCCTCCAAGTGTGCAGCGCACAGGATTGAGCATACAAGTAGGCACCTCCATACGGTGCAAGAACTCAACCATCTTTACCTGGTAAGCCATATTCTCCTTGGTTACAGTGCAAATCACAGAATAATTATCATAGCCTCTAAGCCGCTGAATTACCCATATCACCTTCTCTGAAACACCGCGACCATCCCAGCTCCTGCGCAAGCGATCTGCCACCCTTGGGATATGCCCATCCAGAGAAAGACCAATGCTTATTCTTCTGGATTTTAGGAATTCGATATCTTGGGAATCCAAAAGCGCTCCGTTAGTCTGGATACCGAAACAAAAATCCTGACTAAATTTGTCTATGGCTTTAAAAACAGCTTCTTTATTAAGCAGAGGTTCTGCACCGTGAAAAACAATCTGCGGAATTTGACCTTTAGGTAAGCTGGATTTAAAAAAAGTTTTTAAAATTTTTAACGCTTCCAAAAGCCTCTGGCTGGACATATGCTTACCATTCTTGCGTAAGCTTCTTGGAATGTAGCAATACGAACAATTCAAATTGCAGCGATCCGTAGGATTAAAATACACTGCAGAAGGCTTTAGAGCCGTCCTTAAAGTCTTGACCTCCTCGCTAAAGACCTTTCTTTTCCTATGGTATTTACGAAGCAAAGGAGAGTTGTCTAAGGCCTGCCTGATTTGGTTTTTTCTCACCAGTGCCCAGAATGCAGTATCCGCAGAGATTAGTCCGATATAATCTCTATGTCCGATGTCTATGGGTTGAAGTTGTAAGCCATCACCGCTGTTAAAATGATTTAGCTGATGCATATACTCCTTGCTGCCAAGTTCGGAAAGGCCGCCTGTTCTATTTTAACGGCCTTTCCGTCATGGCAAATCAATTCATTTTTTATCCATAAGCACATAATGAGACAATCCAGTACCATTTGCCTTACACTTCTTGCGATAGGCAATCACATCTTTCTTTGCTTTGCGTCCTTTCTTCTCCACTTTATTCACCTCCTTTTGCGCAAGACATTAAGACATATCCGCAAACTTCACAGTGAAAAGCATCTATTTTTAAGCCAGCGCCACATCCCGGACAGAGTTTTTCAGTGTCTTTTGGCGTAGGAATAGAGCCTGCTACTTTACGGAAAATTTCGTAATAGTAAAGGTGCTCCTTGTTCAAAAATTTCACGGGATAGGCAAGTTGCTTTTCTTTAAATTCATCATCAGAAATTTTCGCGCTGATAATTTCTCTTAAGCGGGTCATTCCAGAGCCAAATTCAAGAGGCCGTTTACTTTGCCAGACAATCTCTTTAGGTAAGAGATCTTCAAAGGCCTTGCGCACAATCCACTTTCCCCATATCTGGCCGTTTTCTACCCGGATTTTCATCTCCCGAGGCAAACCTAAAGCAAAATCAATTACATTCTTATCGGTAAATGGCTGCACTATTTTAAGCCCAAAGAATGTAGCGATATCATTGGAGCTATATGTCATAGTCTTGGTAATCCTGCGGATATAGCCTTCAAGATCATCTATCTCCTGCATAAAGGAATAACCTCCGAATAATTCATCGCTGGCATCACCGGTGGCTATGGCAGTCACGCCGAGTTCTTTGGCTTTCTTTAGGCCAAAATATGCCGCTAAATCATTGGGTATCGCCGGATCAAACGAACCAAGGATTCGAATTATATCTGGTATGGCACTAAGTGCCTCTTCAACATCTACCGCATAATGCATATGCCTAAATCCAAATTCTTTAGCTAACAACCTAGAATAATAAATATCTTCGGCATCATTCCCTAGACTTACTGTCACTGCCACTACCTTCGGATTGAGAGCCGCGATTACAGAGGTATCAAGGCCACCCGAAAAAAGTAGGCCGTCATACGTATGGCGCCGCACTGCCTCTGAAAGCAAATAGCGCAATGTCATAAATTTTTCTGTCATACACACTCCTCTAATGCCTGCACTAACTGCATATTTTCTTTATGCGTGCGCACTGCTACGCGTATAAATTGCTTATCCAACCCACGAAAATTCACACAATCTCTGACAAGAATGTTTTTCTTTAACAACCGTTCCTTAAATACTGATGAAGTAATGCTTTTTTCTTTTATTTTGACTAATAAAAAATTTGCTACTGAAGGATAGGGTTTAAGTTCTCTAATCTGACTGAGCCGCTCATAGAGAAAATTACGCTCTTTTTCAATGAGCTGCTTGGAACGTTGCATAAACGTAACTTCGCTCAAGCACTGCGCAGCTGCTGTTTGCGCTAATGCATTTACACTCCAAGGTATTTGATATTCTTTTAAGGTCCGAATGATATCCCTGTGCGCGATCAGATAGCCAACACGCAAACCCGGCAAGGCAAAAAGCTTGGTCAGAGTTCTGAAAACAATGAGCTTTCTTGATTTTGCCGCCTGCTGTATAAAAGTATGTATATTCTCTTCGGGAACAAAATCCATAAATGCCTCGTCAATAATAATTTTGTTAACGGGAATATTCTCAATGTCTGTGCGGTTGCTTATCATTAGATTCCCGGTTGGATTATTGGGATTGCAAATGAAAAGCACATCGCTTTTTTTTAGGCAATGGGAATTAAAACGGAAATCTCTGTCTTGTGGCAAATAGACAAACCTTAATCGGCATTTTGAGATCCTGGCCGCGCGCTCATATTCGGTAAAAGAAGGTACAGGAAAAGTTACTGTGGCAGGCCCAAACGCATTCAGGATAAGATAGATAAGCTCAGTAGAGCCATTACCAATCAATACATTCTCTTCTTTTACTTTCCAGTAACGGGCAAGTGTAGCCACAGGGCAGCGTGCCTGGGAATCAGGATAATGAACCAAATCTTTAAGTTGCGAGTTTAATAATTTTTTAATCCGAGCTGGAATTCCTAAAGGGTTAATATTGGCACTAAAATCCAGAATGGCAGCGCGTTTTCTTGGTTCAATTTCATAAATATTGCCGCCGTGTCGGTAGAGATTTTGTATATTTTTCATAAATAAACCAGATGAATAACCACCTCTTTAAACAGAATTCCAATCACTAGCATCAACAATGAGGTAGCAATGCTTATTGTTATGGCTTCCTTAATAAGAGTCATCGACATCGGCCGTTGCTGCTCTCCTAGATATGGATGCTCAACTACCCTACCCGAGTAACTACAAGTTCCTCCAAGCTGCATTCCTAAGACACCAGCCATTGCTGCCTCACTAACCGCACTATTGGGAGAATTTTGTTTTTTGCCGTCTCTAACCATAATGCGAAATGATTCCATAAAATCCTTACCACAAAATAAGGCTGCTATAGGGATCAGTAATCCAGTAATCCGCGCCGGGATAAAATTAGCGACGTCATCGATCTTGGCAGCGCACCACCCAAAGTAAAGATACCTCTCATCCTTATACCCGATCATCGAATCAAGCGTACTTATTGCCTTAAAACTTACCGCAAGCACCGGGCCACCTAAAAATAAATAAAAAAGCGGCGCAACAATTCCATCGTTCGTACTCTCGGCAACTGTCTCTATTGTCGCACGAATAATCTCATCTTGCGACAATTCTTGCGTATCCCGTCCGACCATAAGAGAAAGTCTTTTACGGGCTTCTTTAATATCTTTTATCGCGAGCATCTCTTGCACAGCGCGAGCATGCACAACCAAATCCTTGGTGGCAAGTGTTGTGTATGCAAGAAATATCCATGCTATCTTGCCGGAAACAGGATGTAACTTCATTGCCAGCTCAATAATTGTATACGCGCATATTCCGCTTATAACAATCACGCCAAACGCGGTAAATACCCCACAAAAACGTTGGATAGTTTTATGCGCACTACCATTGAATGTTCTCTCAAAGAAAGAAATTAGCCTCCCCATCAACCGCACCGGATGCGGAAACCATTGAGGGTCCCCGAAAAGGAAATCCGCAATATATGAAATAAGTATCAATTCCATATTAAGCCTAATATAAGAATAGAAAAAAGCGTACTTGCCTCAGTAATCTCGTTTACTGCTCCGAGGGTATCGCCGGTCATCCCGCCTATCCTAGCTTTTGCGTAACGAATAAATAGTAATACCGGGATAAGGGAAGTAAAGAAGATGGCAATACCTTTTAAACCAAATAAAGCACCAGAAACTAATATCGTAAGTAAACCGGCTATGACAATATCTTTCTTGCGAGCGTATTTAATAAATACCCATGCCTTGCCTTCGTTGCGGGCATAAGGCATAAGACAACCTATCGTCTGTGCCCAACGAGAAAAACAACACATCACCACGAGTGACTGCCAAAGAACTCCTCTCGGAATACTAACAATCAAGGAGAATTTCAGGAGTAAGAGTAATATTATGCCAACAACTCCCATGACCCCGATCCTTGGATCGCGCATTATCTCGAGGATTTCTTCTTTGGGTTTTGACCCGTAAAAACCGTCGCAGGTATCTGCAAAACCATCCAGATGCAGCGCACCAGTAATAAATGCGGAAGCTATCAGTATAACCACTCCTACAACGGGCATAGGCAAAAACAAGTAACCCACCGATACTATTGACAATATAGCGCCTATAATTATGCCAACCATTGGAAAATATATAAGCGACCTAGCGCAATCCTCTTTTTTAATGTCGGTGCGGATTTTAAACGGCAAAACGGTTAAAAATTGAAGAGCAATTAGTAAATACTTCATAACTTAAGGACTTTCTTTATCCGCACGTTCAGAAACACCCGCACTCTGAAAGGTCGCCATCTCAGTTAAGATTCTGATGCTTGCTTCAATAATACTCATCCCCAATGCTGCGCCGGTCCCTTCTCCAAGGCGCATATCGAAATCCAATAAAGGTCTTAAGCCCATATGCGCAAGCATCAATTTGTGCCCTTTCTCCGGCGAACAGTGTGCTGTAATCATACACTCCTTTACTTCGGGTTTAAGCGTAAAAGCAATAAGCGCTGCGGCGGTAGAAATAAAACCATCTATAACCACAGGTATTTTTCGAGCTACGGCAGCCAAAATTACGCCTGTCAGACCTCCAATTTCAAAACCATCGACCTTCGATAGCACATCCAATGCGTCGGTGGCTAAAGGAACATTTACCTTAAGTGCCTTTTTGATGACGGTGACCTTTCTTGCTAACCCAGCATCATCAAGTCCCGTACCTCTTCCAACAATCTCCTCAACAGATTTTCCGGTAAGAATCGATGCTATTGCAGCTGAAGGTGTCGTGTTTCCAATCCCCATATCACCTATTCCGATAATATCAATACCTTTATTGTATTCGGCCTCAAAAACTTCAATCCCGCCTTCTATCGAAGCAATAGCTTCTTCTTTTGACATTGCCGGGCCTTGCACCATATTCTTTGTGCCGTAGCCGATCTTTTTTATGGTGAGTCCTGGATGTCTTTCCAAATCAACACCAACCCCCATATCAATTACAACCACGCGCGAGCCTACATGGCGGGCCAATACATTAATTGCTGCACCTCCCCTTATAAAGTTATAGACCATCTGCGGAGTAACCTCCTTTGGGAAAGCACTTACCCCTTCTGCCACAACGCCGTGATCCGCGGCCATTGTAAAGATGACTTTATTTTTTAGCTGTGGTTGCAGATTTCCGGTAATGATAACCACATGTTTAGCAATTTCTTCCAGACGCCCAAGGCTACCCTGTGGCTTAGTGAGATTATCCAGCTTTTCTTTAGCCTTTTGCGCCAAAGAGTAATCAGGTTCTTTAATCTTTTGTATCGTATCATTTAACAGCCGCATCTTTTTCTCCTTTTATTATAGTCGCAATTCCCGCATGCATCATAATCACCGTGTCGGCGTTTTGAGTCAATATTTGGTTAGCTTTGCCAAGAAGATCCCGGAAACGCCGTGCCAATGGATTATCAGGTACTATGCCCATGCCTACTTCATTTGAAACAACAATCACATCTGAACTCCTCTTTTTGATTTGCTTAATCACCTGCCAGACCTTTTTTTCTATCTTTTCATCATTAGGTTCAACCGCCATAAGATTGGAAACAAATAATCCTATACAATCGATTAATATTGCATCGCACTTTGACTTTACCTTTCTCAAAGCATCATCTATATCAATGTCTTCTTCAATCAACTTCCAGGTAGACGGCCGGAATTTCCTATGCAATTTCACCCTTTTCTTCATTTCGCTATCAACAGGAATGCACGTAGCGATAAAAACTATTCTCTTGCCATAGGATTTTGCAAGATTCGCTGCATAACTGCTTTTACCACTCCTTGCCCCACCTAAGATAAAAACAAATTTTCTCATCCCACAGCCTCTTATGTTGGTAAATACAAAGATTCCTTAATTGAAACTACTATCAACGACATACCCTGTGGATAATCAATAATAGTAAATGCGGCATTATTATGGTCAACTTCCCAGAACCTTTCGAGCCCATACCCGCATGCCTCGCATAATATCAATCTTATCGGCCCACTATGAGTAACCAAAGCGATTGTTTTATTTCTATTCAAGGAAATGATGAAAGGTAAAGCGCTGATGACTCTTTTCCTAAACTCTCTAAATTCTTCACCATTGGGAATCAGGACATTTGAAGGATCCCTTATCCAATCCTGATAAAGTCCCCGATGCCTCTCTATAAGCTCATCGTAATTTAAGCCTTCAAAAATACCGAAATTAAATTCTCTAAAATCCAGCACTGTTTTGATCTGAAATTTAGGAAAAATAATTTCGGCTGTTTGCACCGCCCTCAATAAATCGCTTGAATAAACCGCTGTGACATCAAAACTTTTTAACTGTTTTGCCAGACTTTCAGCCTGCGATATACCGAAAACATTTAAGGGAGGATTGCTGAAGCCGCAATAACGCTTATTTAAGTTATAATCTGTCTGACCATGCCTGATAAGCAACAATCTTGTCATAAATACCCTTAAAAATAAAAAATCCTTAAGCGCCCTTTTTGGGAGCCTAAGGATTGCACCCTGATTTACTTCACCCTTCCGCGGGGACAAGAGCCTATTTTCCACAGGCTCTCTCACCTTTATACAGGCAGGTCTTCTGGCTTCCGGATCTTCCTATTCATCACGCCTTCCCATCCCGTAATTTCGAGACAGTGGCATCGTGTGATTTTCATCCCCGGTTACAGCGGCGGGACCACGTTCGCTTTTAACGAACTTCCCTTTTTCTTCCTGAATTTACAGGAACCTGTATATATCAAAGTATCAAAATAAAATATATTACATAACTCTTAGGAAGTCAAGATATTCTTCGTTTTGATGTTTAGGTAGCTCAGGAGCACTCTTTGGCTAAATCATCCAAAGAGACGCCTAATGCCTGGGCAATACCGGCCATAGTCTGAATAGTAGGGTGTTTTGATTCTCCAGATTCAAGCTTAACCACTGTATTATAGGAGACATCGGCCTCGCGAGCCAATTTTTCCTGAGAATATCCCTTCTTTTTCCGCAGCTCTCTTATCTTTTTAGCAAGCATTTTTTCTTGACATTAACAAAAATAACCTGTAAGATTATACATGTATATAGTTAAGTTCAATTTTCTCTTCTTACGAGTAATATTATACTACGGCTTAAATATTTTGAAACAAAAATTTTCCCCCTTGTTGAACGCAAAAATTTTTCTTCTGAAAGCAACTTGTTTTTTGAGGTGTTGTCCTCCTGCGCCTTTGGCTTCGCAGGATTTCGTTAGATTTTGAATTTTAAGGTGCTCATTTTCGGGCAAA
>JAGVOB010000223.1 GCA_020052955.1 Candidatus Omnitrophota bacterium
AGGTGAGCTTTTGCGAAGGAACCGGCCATTGTTCCCCTCGTTTAGCTCGGGACTCTGCCCCTCGTCCGCTTTTAGCGAACTCGGGATTCTACTGGCCGCAAATGTATTATATTTTCCTGCGGGCTTGAGGCGGATGCATATATTTTTTTAGGCATCCTCCCGGATAGGTACGCAAGCCTTCCGCTTATAACAGCGAGCCTCATAGCATAGGCCATTCTTATAGGCTCTTTAGCAAGGGCAATCCCCGTATTCATCAAAATGCCGCTAACCCCCAGCTCCATTGCGACAGCGGCATCTGAGGCTGTGCCGACGCCTGCATCCACAATAACAGGAATCCTGACCGCTTCAAGGATTAGCTGTATGTTCAATTTATTTAGAATACCTTGCCCTGAACCGATAGGAGCGGCTAATGGCATTATGGAGGCTGCACCCGCGTCTTCCAATTTCTTTGCCATAACAACGTCATCGTTTGTATATGGTAAGACTATGAAACCTTCTCTAACAAGTTCCTTTGTTGCGGATAGTAAGCCCTCGGTATCAGGCATGAGTGTCTTCTGGTCGCCTATCACCTCAAGTTTTACCATATTTGAAAGGCCTGCCTCTCTTGCAAGGAGAGCCGTTCTTACCGCTTCTTTCTTGGTGAAGCAACCGGCTGTATTAGGTAAGATAGTAACTCTCTTCGTATCAATATAATCCAGCAGGCTCTCGCCCTTTTTTGACAGGTTTACCCTCCTTACCGCAACCGTTACAATGTCTGCGCCCGATGCCTCAATGGCCCTCTTCATAACTTTAAAATCAGGATATTTCCCTGTCCCTATTAAAAGGCGGGATTTAAAACTCTTCTTTCCTAAAACTAACGGTTTATCTTCAAATTTCATTCTATTTTTGTTCCCTTTGCAACAACTACTATGCCTGATTCCGTTACAGTAAATCTCTTTTTATCCTTATGTAAATCGTAACCTATTTCTACATTCTGCGGTATGCAAACGTCCTTATCAATTATGGCGCGCTTTATCTTTGAGAACCTTCCCACATCTACGCCTTCCATTAGAATAGAATCATACACCTCTACATAACTGTTTATTCGGACATTCGGAGAAAGGATAGAGCGCTGTACCTTACCCCCGCTTATTATACATCCTCCCGATATCATAGAATCAATGGCTGTGCCTAACCTGCCACCTTTATGCTCCTGCGCGAAAACAAACTTTGCAGGTGGAAACTGATACTGGTATGTTCTCATAGGCCACTCATTATCATACAGGTTGAAGATGGGGTCAACCTGCACAAAGTCCATATTTGCTTCATAATAAGCATCGATTGTTCCTATATCCCTCCAATATTTTGCCTCTTTTTTGTTTTCATCCTTGAAATTATACACAACCACTCTCCTGCCCTTTTTTATCATTGACGGAAGGACATTTTTACCGAAATCATGACTTGAGCTGGTATTTCTAGCGTCAAGCGTAAGATCATCCTTTAATATGTCAGTATTAAACAGGTAAATCCCCATTGAACCGTAAATCAGGTTTGGATTATCTATCAGCGTCCTTGGATTCTGGGGTTTTTCCGAGAAACCTGTAACCCTTGATAAACCGTCTACCTCGACAACACCCAGATGGGATGATCTTTCCTTTGGTAATTCCACTACTCCGACAGTTGCCTCAGCGTTGTGCTCTCGGTGAAATTTTATCATCTCTAGGTAGTTCATCTTGTATATGTGGTCTCCGGCAAGTATAAGCACTAGTTCGGGTTTTTCCATCTCGATGGAATATATGTTCTGATATATAGAATCTGCTGTACCCTGATACCAGTGGTCGTCTACCCTCTGCTGTGCAGGTATAATGTCTATATACTCGCCTAATTCTCCTGCGAATATGTTCCAGCCCGTTCTTATATGCCTGTCAAGAGAGATAGATTTATACTGGGTAAGTATATGCAATCTTCTCAGGCCCGAATTTATGCAGTTAGACAGGGTAATGTCTATGATTCTGTAAATGCCGCCAAACGGCACGGCAGGCTTTGCCCTGTCGCGCGTTAAGGGGTGAAGCCTCTCCCCTCTTCCTCCTGCCATTATGAAAGTACAAACCTTATCAGCCATATCTAAATTATTTTTTAGAAAATTACATTAATGTTATTAATCCCCAATTCCAAAATCCTAATGACAAAATAAATCCAAATGTCAAATACCAAATTTCAAAACAATGTTTTGTAATTTGGTATTTGTGCTTTGATATTCTTTTGGATTTTGTGCTTTGTCCCGAATGAAGTTCTCTTCATAGGTTAAACTTCGGGATACCGAAGTTTCTCTTACGAAGTTACTACATTCGGTATCATTTATCATTATTATATAAGTGTTACAAATTATAGATTTCTAATATAAAAATCTTAAAATTACTTAATCAGATGGCTATTTATTATGTCGATTATGCCTTTTCTTATCATCATTACTGCAATTGCTGTTAAAAGTATATCTGCTACTTTAGAGAATGCCTTTGTTCCGCCAACCCCCATTACCTTAATTACTGCATTTGATTTTGAAAAAATAAACCATATAACCAGCATATTGATAACGAATGCCACTAATGTTGGTAAAAGCCCATAGGCGTCTATCATCACAAGGCTCGTGGTTAATACCGCAGGCCCTGTGATAAGCGGTGTGCCTAATGGAAATATACCGACGTCAGTGGTGGTTTTACTTTTTTCGTGCCCTTCGGGTAAAAGCAGATTTACCGATAGGATTAATAATAATATCCCACCGGCAATCTTAAAATCGGCCACCGAGATACCCATTATCAGAAAGATAATCTTTCCGATAAGCATAAATGCTATCGCAATCACCGTTGCTGTAATTATAGAGTCAACGGTAATCTTATGACGCTCTTTTTTGCTCAGTTTTTCGGTCAGGGATATAAAAAGAGGAAGCACCCCTAACGAATTTACCGCTACAAAAATAGATATAAAACTTAATATAAAAGGCTTGATATTCATACACACCACCTTAAATTCTTAATTATATTACATTATAATAAAAAAACAATCAAAATCATAACTCATGTCAAGCCAAAATGAAAATGTCCTAGTCCTACCAAAATAGAAATGTTTCTATTTTTATGCCTTTTTAGGCCGTCCCCCGTTCCTTCTTTTCTGTAGTCTTAAGAAGGGTTTATTTTAAAAGCTCGAATCCTTTTATTATACTATCGCACACCATCTGCACAATATTTCTAAAATCTCCTGTATCAGCCCTGCCTAACGCCATATAATATTTATACCTATCTTCAACCTGAGTTATCGCCGGTGGAAAGCCCTTGCTTAACAACTGAGTAATCATAACCAATCTACCCACTCTGCCATTCCCGTCAAAAAAGGGATGAATCGCTTCAAACTCATAGTGGTCCCGTGCTACTTTTCCTATTGGATCTTTACCATAACGGTTAATCTGTTTAATTAATTTGCCCATCTTAAGCGGAACCTCCTGCGCTGACGGTAAAGGTACCTCTGTGTTAGTCAAATTAACAAAGCCAGTTCTATATTTACCGGGCAATTTATCATTAAAATTATACATAACAATCTCGTGTAGTTTTAAGATAAAATTCTCATTGATTTTAAAATTAGGCCTGATATTTTCCATTAAGAACTGTAATGCATTCTTATGATTAACTGCCTCTAATATTTCAAATATCTCCTTGCCCCTAACTTTCTTTCCTTCGAATGCCATCGCGGTTTCTTTCTTAGTCATCCTGCTGCCCTCTATAGCATTGGAGTGATATGTCATCTCAAGAAAGAATTTATCTCTTATCTTTTTGTCTGTTTTTAAGATAGCGATTGGACTTTTAAGCTCTTTCTTTAGCTGTATGACCACTTCTCTTAGATCTACATATTCCTTAAACAGCTGGTCAATATCGCGTGATTGGGCAGGATGCGGTTTAATATCTTTCTGGAGCCAGCGATATACAGTTTTGTAGCTTACCTCCAAGCGCCTCGCCAGCTCAGAGCGCGAAACTCCGGTTTCTTTAAGTATCCTTTTTAATTTTTCCTTATCGCTTATTGGATAACCCTTCATATCTGCCTCCACGATATATATGACATATGTCCTATTATTGTAATCAATTAAAATATACCATATGTCCTATTATTGTCAAGAAAAATCTAGCCTTCGGCTCGATAACTTAAAGAGATTTTTCTTGATCCTGAGGAGCCACTTTGCTTAACCTATTGTGGCTTTGAAGGATCTATTTAATTTCCTTGTAGATCAAGCAAATAAATTTACCTAAATATCAATTATCCCGGATTTTGCATTACAAAAATCCGCCCCAAGCGAGTGCGAAGCCTACCTTTAGGTAATGCGAGGGGCCGCACGGCCAAACTCGATGAGAGTTAGGCCGGCTTTGCGGGGTATCCCAAAATTTGGGACTGCACAAAATAGTGCGCCAAAAAATCCGGGATGACCTTGTAAAGCCGAGCAAATCCTCGTCGGATTTGCTCATACAACCCCTTCGGGGCAAATTTTGTTATCGCAAAATTTGGGATTATTATACAAATGACAAGAGATCAGGCGGTCATTATGGGAGAGTAATTTTGGCTCCTCCTCTTTGCAGATCTTCATCGCAAACGGGCATCTTGTGTGGAAGTTGCATCCCGGCGGAGGCTCGGTCGGAGAGGGGATTTCACCTTTTGCTAGCAACCTTTTACCTTTAATCAGAGATGACATAAGAATCTTTGTATATGGATGAAGCGGCTGATTATATAAGTCTCTCCATGTGGCATATTCACAGATTTTACCCAGATACATAACCAGCACATCATCGCTTATCCTTTCTATTACCCTCAGATCGTGGCTAATAAACAGATATGAAATCTTAAAATCTCTTTGCAGATCCAGAAAAAGGTTTATTAGACGCGCCTGGATGGTCAAATCAAGCGAGGATAAGGGCTCATCGCATATTATAAGTTTTGGTTTTAGCGCCAGGGCCCTTGCTATGTTTACCCTCTGGTTTTCCCCTCCGCTTAACTCATGAGGAAACTTTTTAAGAAACTTTTCATTTAGCCCAACCGTGCCCAATAATTCGATTACCCTTTTCTTAATATCTCTACTGTGAGACTCTTCATGCACGATAAAAGGCTCCTTTATGATATTCTCGACCCTTTGCCTCGGGTTAAGGGATGAGACGGGATCCTGAAAGATTGCCTGGACGTCTTTCCTGAAGCATTTCCTTAAATAGACGGTGGCGAGGATCCTGTCGAGCCGCGCCCTGTTAAAAAATATTTCGCCTTCAGTGGGCTTAAAAAGAGCAAGTATAAGCCTTGCAAGGGTTGTCTTCCCGCAGCCGGATTCACCCACAAGCCCCAGGGTTTTAGACTCGCTAATCTTAAAAGAGACACCGTCTATAACCTTGGCAACCTTAGTAGTTTTTTTAAAAAATCCGGCCTGAACGAAAAAGTATTTTTTTACACCTTTTAGTTCTAATAAGGGTTCCATAGTGCCTTGTAATATAAATAAGGGTTTAATTCAAAAATCAAAGCGCAAAAATCAAAATTACATATTAAAATGCAAAATTACTTTTTTCCTTTAAGGGTCAA
>JAGVOB010000040.1 GCA_020052955.1 Candidatus Omnitrophota bacterium
AAGACAAGATATAAAAACAAAGAGAAAACGCTCTTAACTGTAAATTACTGACATTTTTAATTTGCAAAAAACCTGACATTTTCTATTTGCGTTTACAACGCAATATGAGATAAATTGACTTTAAATATTTCATATGGTAAATTATAATCTTACTTTAGGATAGGATAGATTGAAAAGAGACGCAGAGGCATTAAAAAGAGGTAATTTTGATATCCTTGTTATAGGCGGAGGAATAAACGGCGCCGGCATAGCAAGGGATGCCTCACTTAGAGGCTTTAAAACAGCGCTCCTGGAAAAGGGCGATTTTGCATCCGGGACATCCAGCAAATCATCTAAATTGATACACGGAGGCCTGAGATATTTAGAGCAGCTGGAGTTTAAGCTGGTATATGAGGCCTGCAGGGAAAGAAGGATTCTTCTTAAGATAGCCCCCCACATAGTTAAGCCGATTAGATTTATCATACCTATATATAAGGATGACTCCAAAGGACCTTTTTTAATTAAGTGCGGGATGGTGCTTTATGACCTTTTGGCGAGTTTTAGAAATGTAAAGCCCCATAAGATGATAAGCAGGGAAGAGGTGCTTTCACTTGAGCCGAACCTGAAGAGAGATGGCCTATTAAAAGGGGCATTATACTATGATTGTTATATGAACGATTCAAGGCTATGCCTTGAGAATATATTATCCGCCGCCCAATCGGGCGCCGTATGCGTAAATTACATAAAAGTAGTTGGCTTTATAAAGGAAGGCTTAAAGATAAAGGCGGTAAAGGTAAGGGATATGATAAGCAATGAGACATTCGAGGTAAGGGCAAGGTTATTCATAAATGCTAGCGGGGTGTGGGCAGACGAGGTTTCACGATACACGGGAGCTAAAACTAATTTTGTCCGACCGACAAAGGGGGTGCATTTGATTATACCCGCGCTAACAAAAGGGAATGCAATACTTACCTTTACGCACGCAGATAGAAGGGCGCTGTTTGTGATACCTTCGAGTGCATGGACGATAATAGGAACAACCGATACCGATTACGGGGATTCTTGCGATGAGGTGCGTGCCGATAGAGAGGATGTGAATTATCTATTAAAAGAGATAAACAGGCTATTCCCGGATTTAAATATAAACTCCGGCACTGTTATAAACACATACAGCGGTTTAAGGCCGCTTGTTAATACAGGTGTAGCCTCAGCTTCTAAGGTAACAAGGGAGCATAAGATTTATGAGGATGATAGCGGTATCATAACCGTTATCGGGGGCAAATACACGACCTACAGGCACATGGCGCAAGAGGTTGTTGATAAGGCCTTAAGATATTTTCCCCAAAGGAGGCCAGTGGTTTGCAAAAGCGCCGATATCCCGCTTTTCGGAGGCGATATAGCGCAGATAGAGGATTTTGCAAGGAGTATCCTACCCGCATTTGAGGGTAGCGGAATCTCTCCTGTTAGCGCAACGCATTTAATCAACGCATACGGCTCGAGGTGGGAGGATGTGTTTGAGATAGCGAAAGAGGATAATCTATTAGAGAGGATATGCGAGCATAATCCCCACATAAGGGCTGAGGTTGTCTATGCCTTCAGGAAGGAATTAGCCGCGAGCATCTCTGATTTCATGATGAGGCGCACCTGGATAGGATATTCAAGCTGCAGGGGAAAGGATTGCCTTGGAGTTTTATCAGAGATTATGAAAAAATATTTAGGCTTTGATGAAGATAGGTTAAGAAAACAGAGAAGTGAATATTTGGAAGAGATAGAGCTGGGAGAGAGATTTAAGATAAGGTAATATTAGGTAACGGTAACGAAACCCGTATCGGTAACGGTTAGGGTAACGTAAAAGACGAAATACGTTACCGAGCTACGAAACGGGCATCATAACCCTAACCAAATTACCTAATACTTATATGAGAAGAACTTACATATTATCTTTGGATTTAGGCACCACCGGCAATAGGGCTATAGTATTTGATAAGAAACAGAATATTGTTGCAAGCTCCTACAGGGAATTCGGGCAGATATTTCCGAAATCTGGCTGGGTTGAGCATAACCCGGACGAGATATTTTGGAGCACCCTTAGTGTTATAAAAGACGTTTTTAAAAGGGTTGACGCAAGGAAAATAGCCGGCGTAGGGATTACCAATCAGAGGGAGACAACGGTTGTATGGAATAGAAAAACCCATAAGCCTCTCTATAATGCGATTGTCTGGCAGTGCAGGAGGACTGCCGATATCTGCTCCGGGTTAAAGAAAAGGGGCTTAGAAGATTTTATACATCAAAAGACAGGGCTATTTTTAGACCCCTACTTTTCTGCAACAAAAATTATATGGCTTCTTAAAAATGTAGACGGCCTAAAGAGAAGGGCAAAAAACGGGGATGTCCTTTTCGGCACCATAGATTCATGGATTCTTTATAAGCTTACGGTAGGCAAATCGCATCTGACGGATGCAAGTAACGCCTCAAGGACCATGCTGTTTAATTTGAAAAAACTGGACTGGGATAGGGAGCTGTTAAGATTGTTTGATATACCCGAAAGGATGCTTCCCTCTATATTAGATTCCTCGGCATTTTTTGGGAAAATAGACAAGAAATACACAGGTATAGAACTGCCGGTATATTCGCTGGTCGGCGACCAGCAGAGTGCGGCATTTGCTCAAGGGTGCTTTGAAAAAGGGATTGTAAAGAACACCTACGGAACGGGCCTTTTTATACTGATGAATACAGGCGGAGGAATCCACCTCTCAAAAAATCTGCTGACAACGGTTTTGTGGTCTTTAAATGGTAAGGCAGAATATGCTATTGAGGGCAGTGTTTTTACGGGCGGCGCCGCTATCCAGTGGCTGAGGGATAAGCTGGCTATTGTAAAAAGGGCAAGCGATACGGAAACACTCGCTATGAACCTTCCTTCTAATGAAGGGGTTTACTTTGTACCGGCTCTTGTGGGGCTAGGTGCGCCTTACTGGGACGTCGGAGCAAGAGGCCTTATTATCGGGATTACACGGGGAACCACAAAGGCACACATTGCGAGGGCTGCGCTTGAGGCAATCGCGTATTCGACAAAGGATGTGGTGGATGTGATAGTAAGGGAGCTTAGGGCGAGGATTAAAAAGCTGCAGGTGGACGGAGGTACGTCTAAAAATAATTTTTTAATGCAGTTTCAGGCGGATATACTGGGGGTACCCGTAGAGAGGCCTGCTGTCGTAGAGACTACGGCACTGGGCGCATGCGGCCTCGCCGGCATAAAGGCGGGCTTGTGGCGCGATAGAAAAGAATTTATTTCCTTAAGAAAGGTGGACAGGGTTTTTAAGCCAAGGATGGACAGGTCCGAAAGCATTAAACTTTATAGAAGGTGGAAAGAGGCGGTAAGAAAGTCACTACAATGGGAACGTCTGATTTAAGGTTTTAGGTAACGGTAACGAAGCCCGTATCGGTAATGGTTAGGGTAATACAAAGAAATGAAAGACGTTACCGAAAGACGAAACGGGCATCGTAGCCATTTCCGATTACCCCAACTTTTTATTATGGAACTTATAATAACTCATAGTAGTTTAGATTTTGATGGGCTCTCTTGCCTGGTCGCCGCAAAAAAGCTGTATCCAAAGGCTCAAGCAGTCTTACCTTCTTCTATGGAAAAGTCCGTCAGGGAGTTTATACTTTTTTATGAGGAGGAGCTTAACCTAATAAGAGAGTCGGAATGCTCCTTATCGGATATTGATAAGCTTATAGTGGTGGAGACCCACCTCAAAAGCCGGCTGGGTAAATTCGCCGAGCTTGTTGATAAGCCGGGTATAGAGATACATTTATACGATCACCACCCCAGAACGCATGAGGATATTAAAGCAAGAGAGGATATTACTAAAAACGTTGGCGCGACAAGCACCTTACTTGTGGAGCTGATTAAGAAAAGGGGTATCAACATAAGCCCGTTTGAGGCAACCGTTCTTTCCCTGGGGATATATGAAGACACTGGTTTTTTCAGCTTTCCTACAACTACCTCGCTTGACTTGGAGATTGCGGCATTTCTGTCATCTGAGGGTGCGGATATAAATACAATAGCCAGATATTTAAGGCGCGCAATAACCGAGGAGGACCTGTTTATACTATCGGAGCTTTTAAAGTCCATAAAATTATACTCTATCGGCGGCGTGGATATAGGGATAGTATTATACAGATATACAAAGTATATTGAGGAACTGGGCTCCCTTGCCAATAAGCTTATAGATATTCTGGATGCTGATGGCCTGTTTGTTATAGCGAAGATTGACTCCAAGTGCCAGTTTACAGCAAGGAGCAGAAACTCCTCACTCGATGTAAATAAGGTAATGAGGCACTTTGACGGAGGGGGCCACAGGACAGCGGCAAGCGCATTTGTTAAAGAGGAAAATATGGAGTCCCTCAGGGAAAGGCTTCTAAAGATATTGGAAAAACATCTTAAGCCCCGGTTGTTCGCATCGGATATTATGAGCTGTCCCGTAAAGACTATTGGGGTCAATCAGACGGTAGCCGAGGCAAGGGATATAATGGATTCATATGGAATTGGAGGTCTTCCGGTATTGGAAAATGGAAAGACTCTCGGCATGATTACAAGGATTGACGCGAGGAAGGCAGAGAACCGCGGATTTTTGCACTCCAGGGTAAAGGGCTATATGTCTCATAAGATTATGTCGGTAGGGCCCGATGAGCCCACTTACAAGATAAGAAATATAATGCTTAAATCAAATTTAGGCAGAGTTGTTATAATAGACGGAGAGAGGCTTGTCGGCATGGTGACGCGCTCGGATTTACTCAGGGAAAATTTTAAAGACCCGTCAAAAAGGGCGCCTTTTATGAAAGCGAGCGCATTGGATAACAAGCACCCCAACATAAAAGATAAAGTGTTAAAAAATTTTCCCAAGCCCATTATAGATAGGATAAAGCTTATAGGCGAGCTTTCCCATAGAAGCGGTTTTAGCAGTTTCCTTGTAGGCGGTTTCGTGAGGGACCTTATGCTGGGGGTACGAAACCTTGATCTGGATATAGTCGTTGAGCCTGTCGGCCCGCTTCGTAGCGAGGCGAGCCCGCTTCGCAGCCCTGCCTCGCCGTCAGGCGGGGAGGTGAACCGCACAGGCAGGAAGGACGCGATAAAATTAGCCCGAATATTCGCCGATAAGGTAGGGGGCGCCCTTGTAGTATACGATAAATTCGCTACGGCGAGCGTAGTTATGAAGGACAAGTCAAAGGTGGATTTTGCAACCGCGAGGGAAGAATACTATGAATATCCGGCGGCGCTTCCTACGGTTGAGTTTAGTACGATAAAACAGGATTTATACAGGCGCGATTTTACCATAAATGCGATGGCGTTAAGGATTGACAGGAAGAATTTCGGGGAACTGCTGGATTTTTTCGGCGGACTCGCAGATTTAAAAAAGAAGAAGGTAAGGGTTTTGCATGGCCTGAGCTTTATGGATGACCCCACAAGAATATTCAGGGCGGTGAGGTTTGAACAGAGGTACAACTTTAAGATAGAGCCCTACACGGAGGCCCTTATAAAGAATGCCATTGAAATTAAGATGTTTGAAAGGATTTCAAAACAGAGGTTAAGGGAAGAGCTGATACTTATACTCTCGGAAGACAACCCCATAAAGGCGATAAAAAGAATGGCGGATTTAAATGAGATGAGATTTATCCACCCTTCGATTAATTTTAATAGAAAGAAAATGGAGCTATTGGGCTCTGCGAGAGAGGCTATAAAGTGGTTTGAGTCCGTACTTAGAAAGAGGAATCTTGATAGATGGCTTGTTTACTTTATGGTGCTCGTTGATGACCTGACAAAAAACGAATTGGAAGAGGTTACTGCCAAATTCGTGTTCAAAAAGGGAGATGTAAAGAGATTGTTATCATCAAAAATCCTGTCAGAAAAAATAGCCCGTAAACTATCCGCCAAAAAAGTGCTGCCGCCAAGTGAAATATTTAAGGTGCTTGAAGAGCTTTCTTATGAGACGCTGATATTCATAGTGGCTAAGTCAAACCTTGATAAAGGTATTACAGGAAGGGTTTCAAGATTTTTAACGGAATATAACGGGACAAGGTTAAGTATAGCGGGTAGAGACCTTAAGGCGCTTGGCCTTAAGCCGGGCCCCGAATTTAACAGGATTCTTAAAGGTGTCCTCTATGCAAAGCTTGATAAAAATCTAAGAACCAAGGAAGATGAATTTAAGTTTTTAAGAAGATATTTGCGGAATTTAAATTAAACCAACATTGCATTTTAACATTGGTTTAATTTATCCTGAGGAGCAAAGCGACGAAGGATCTCTCGGATGAGACCCTTTGTTTCACTCA
>JAGVOB010000183.1 GCA_020052955.1 Candidatus Omnitrophota bacterium
CGGACTCGGGACTTTGCTGGCCGCGAATGTATAGACTAATGAGGCATGTTAAAAACTAATTCCTATTATCTCTAGTATCTCTATTAATTTGGTAGAGTTTATCATAAAACAAAAACCTGTCAAGTATTTTTTTACTCTATGAGTTTTGATGTTGGGAAGTTGAGACCGTTGCAAAACCCGTGCTTTAGGCGTTTTCCCGGTATGTATCACCAGATCTCTCGTCGAGACTAAAGTCTCCGCCCGAGGCGGATGAGAGCATTGAAAAGAAAAGCTTTTTCAACGCTCTCAAGTTACGCCTTTTCGTCGTGTTTCTTTGAAAGGAGTTTCTTTATGCTCTCAAGCAATACTTGAGGCTCAAACGGTTTTGTTATATAAGCATCAGCACCTGTTACAAAACCTGTTTTTTTGTCTTCCTCCCTCGAACGGGCGGTAAAAAGTATAATAGGTATATCTTTATACCTTGAGTCGAATTTAAGAATCCTGCAGACCTTATATCCGTCCATCTTAGGTAGCATAAGGTCTAAAACTATGAGGTCAGGCTTTATTGATTTAGCGATATTTAATCCCTCCTGCCCATCCTGGGCAGTTATAACCTCATAGCCATTCGCCTCAAGCCGCATCTTAACTAAGGACAATATATCTTCCTCGTCGTCCACAACAAGAATCTTATTTTTCTCCGTCATAACCCGCTCCTTTATCTTTTTCTTAAATCCTTTGGTAGTGTAAAACAAAACCGGCTCCCCTCTTCCGGTTTACTCTCAACAGAGATTTCTCCGCCATGCAGCTGTATAAGTTCCTTGGTAATAGCCAGGCCGAGCCCTGTGCCTTTTACCCTGTTCTGTATGGCATCTTCTAGCCTGTTGAATTTATCAAATAAGCGGTTTATATTTTCCTCTGATATGCCGATACCGTTGTCTGAAACACTTACCTCAACAACGCCTCTTTTATCAATAACCTCGACCATCACGCTTGAATCTTTCGGGCTATATTTTATCGCATTATCGATAAGGTTTGAGAGCGCCTGGGTCAGTTTATCCGGGTCTGCCCACACCTTAATAACTGGTGGATTTACCCTGATGCCCAATGTTATGTTCTTATTCCCTGCCAACACCTCAAAAGAACTAACTGCATCCTCCGCTATAGTAACAATGTTAATAAAGAGCCTCCTCATATCCGTTTTACCTGATTCTATCTTTGCCAAATCTAAAAGGTCATCTATCAACCTGGATAACCTCTCGATATTCCTTTTTGCTATCTCAAGATATTTTTTCTGGTCAGCGTTTAGAGAACCGCTAACCTCATCTAATAATAATGATACTGATTCTTTTATGCTGGTCAGGGGGCTTCTAAGCTCATGCGATACATTTGATATAAAGTTAGACTTCATGTTATCCAGCGCCTTTACCTCTTCGTGCAGCCTGGCATTTTCAATCGCTATCGCGGCAAGCTCTGAGATAGCCATAAGCACATTAAGGTCATCCTCTTTAAATACCCCCTCTTTAACCTTGTTATTAACATTTATTACCCCTATTACCTTGTCTTTAACCTTTAAAGGGACGCTCAAAAGCGAATTAGTTTTATAGCCGCTGTCCTTTTTCATAAATCTGTGGTCTTTGTCTATATCTGTTAATAAAAGCGGCTTCCCTTCTTTTGCTATCCAGCCGGCAACTCCCTCTCCGAGCTTAATCCTTGTCTGCTTTGCTATTGATTCATCAAGGCCTTTTGACATCTTTATTACAAGCTCCCTTGTGCCGGGGTCTAAAAGCATAAGAGAGATCCTCTCTACGGACAGAAGGTCTGCGATTCTATCGGCTAGTATCTTAAGGCACTCTTCTAATTTGAGGGTCGAGCTTACATCCTTTGCCACCTGCGTAATGCAGGCAAACTCAAGTATCCTTGCCTCAAGCTCCTCCCTGGTCTTCGTGCTTACGTCATTCAAAAGGGCTTTCAGCCCTTCAAATCTTTCGATATCAAGTTCCATCTCTAATGTCCTTTTTTGATTATGTTAGGTTAAATATACTCTAAAAGATTTTGTGCGTCAATAAAATTCAAAGAATTTTATTGATCCTGCCCCTCTGTCCCGAGAGGAGCCATTTGACACAACCATTTGCGGCGACGAAGGATCTATTTAATTTCCTTGTAGATCAAGAAAACAAATTTGCTTCTGAGTAAACTAATAAATTTCTCCCCTCTTTTCATATTTCTTATATAAATTATATATACAAATAAGGATTGTCAATTGTGATTGTTTCTGTAATAATACTTTAATATGAGAAAAAAAGATAAGGACAAATTGTTTAACGCCTTCTTTTCAAAAAAAATATCCCGCAGGGATTTTTTGAAAACAACATTTCTATTAACGGGCTCCGTCGTACTTTCAAAAGATATACAATCGTTCAAACTCATCGAGGAAAATCCCTCCTTAAGCGAGATTTCTGTGGTTAAAGGACTCGACTTAAAAAAAATGACAAAAGATGCAATCGATATGATCGGCGGAATGAAATCTATAGTAAAGCCTGAGCAAAAGGTATTTATCAAGCCTAATTATATAAGCGGTGGCCTTGATGGCCATGACCCTGTAATTTCCGGTGAAATACCTCATCCTGATATAGTCTCAACTGTTGCTGAAGAAACTGTTAAAGCAGGCGCATCCAGCGTAATCATAGGCGAATGGGCCGAGATACCTTTGGATATAAATTTTGCCGGAGAGAAAAACAAAGAGGGTGCACAGATAAAAGAAAAAATTAACAGAATTAATAAAAAGTATGGCAATAAAGTTTTTTTACTTAACTTAATGGTTCATACGACTTATTTTACTTATATAAACTCAAAAACTTCTTTAAAGTTTTTGGCTATTCCTAATTTGGTCTCTGAGGCAGATGTAATTATATCAATTCCGGTTTTAAAAACTCACCACAGCCCTTCTCCTGTAACGCTTGGTATGAAAAATCTTATAGGTATTATGCCTTCGACCATATACGGTGAACCAAGAATTAAGCTCCACGATGCAGGTATTCATCAGATTATTGTAGATATTGTATGCGGCATCAAGCCTAAATTAACTGTTGTGAGCGGTGCATTCGGCATAGAGGGAGATGGCCCTACACTATTTTTTGGCGGTGAACCGGTAGATCTATCACAAAGAATAGGCGGGTTTCTGGTAATCGCTGGGAAAAACCCTGTAGCTACAGATGCAACAGCAACAAGAATAATTACTAAAGATTGGGAGCCGGTCGAGAACGATAACTTAGGTACTCCTTATTATGTAAATCATATCTATAGGGCATACAAGAAAGGCCTGGGCGAGATAAGAAAAGATAGAATTATAATAAAGGGAGAAAATCTAAAAGATGTCCAGATGTCCTGGAAAATGCCAAGTGGAAATGTCTATCCTGAAAAACCTAAAGATGCTAACGCCGATATTTAGAGTCAGTTTTATCCCGCACCCAGTCCCACCAAAAGGCGGGAAAAAGTCAGAAACCACGGCTGTTAAGCCGTGGAGCTTCATAATTCTTGCACTTTTTATTATGATTTTAGGGCCTTCTAATACATATCCCGGAATCCCTTCTAAATTAATCTATAGCTCAGATTCAATATCCGGCGAATGGAAAGATGTAGTCATTACGGGCAGAAATGCGAAGCTGGTAGATGAGATTGACAAAACTTCCGAGGTAAAAATTGATATTCCTAAAGATGGTTATTATAAAATCTATCTCCATCTGTATTATAAATGGCAAGAAACATGTCCAAAAATAGATTTTATAATCAAGAATGCCGATAAAAAATCTACCGGCTCAATAACGCTTGAAACAAACAGAATCGCCCCGGAGATGGACGGAAGGTGGATATTTAAAACATTAGAACCAAACAAACCATTATATCTTAAAAAGGGGGAAGCGGAGATATCGCTCACGCTGAAATCAACATCTTCTTACTGGAAACAAGGAAGCAAAATAAGTACTGCTATGGGAGTCATAGCGATAGACTATCTGATTGTGCAGCCCGTCATCTTTGAAAATGGAAATTTTATGTCTTTGGACATAACAGAGGCTGAGTCCTTCAAAGGAGAATGGGATATTAAAACCTTTGACTATTATGAGCGAGCAGGGGTTTTAGAAACTACATTAAAGAAGGGGTGTTCAAGTTCAACTTTGCACATTCCATTTCAATCTAACTTCGATATCTATGCCTTAGTAAAACTTAGTCAAAACAGTGCTAAAAAAAATAATCTGCGCATTGCTAAAATCAAAGATGCAGCGCAACAAAAAACCAAATTGAAAGTTATGTTATCAAATAAAAAGTATAATTTAATAAAAGAGGTCGAGTTAAATAACTCGAATTCAGGCTGGCAATTGCTATACGTTGGTGAATTATGCTTAGATAAAGGAGGCTATTGCTTTAGCGTTACAGGAGATAATTTTAATGAGAACCAAATCGACATAGATTATTTTATCTTCTCTCCTATATAATGTACTACTGACTTACGCATAACCAATAGAAATATGGTATACTATATGCATGAGACCATACGGAACCCAAAAGCAGCTCGAAAAGCGGCGCCGACACGCCA
>JAGVOB010000192.1 GCA_020052955.1 Candidatus Omnitrophota bacterium
AACCACCAGGCTTACGTTTTCTTTGCAGATTATAGCAAGGAAAATAAATATTATGAACCTCCTGAAATTCTCCTTCTCGAAGTAATAGATGGCGAAGAAAAGAAAAAATATCTCATATACCTCAAAATGGGTTTCAAGAAGGTTGATAAAGCCTAAAGTGGGATACAGCAAATACGCCAGGCCCATAAGCAACGCAAAGGTTTTATTAAGTTTTAAGGCAGCCAGGCGGTATAGAGGATACGCTGCCAGCCCTAAAAATGCTGTCTGCAAAAATAAAAGCGTCAGCGGATGCTGAAAGACTGCATATATGGGAAGGATTAAAATAATAATCAGATATAAATGAGCGCCGAAGATTATCTGCTCCAGAAAAGGGTAATAAAGAAACTCACCGTGTGCGCTGTTCCATAGGACGGTTACGTCGCTTGCAAAATCCCAGTTATAGCCAAAGGAGAAATATTTCAAAAAACAGAGATAACTGAAAATGGAAATATACAGGGCTATAAAAATCCATATCAATTTGTCGGGATATCCTTCTAAAGAATTACGATTTAATTTGAGAGTATTGAAAAAGCCTTTCTTTTCAATGCTCTCATCTCGAGGAGAGACGAAGTCTCTACGAGAGATCTGGTGATGCATACCGAAAAAACGCCTAAAGCACGGGTTTTGCAACAGTCTCAATTTCATTATTTTTGCGAAGGGGATTAAAGTTTATTTAGCCAATTAAAAATAGCACTAAAGTTTAACGAAAATATCAGATTATTTTCTAGATTGCAGCTTACGGAACAGGAGTTACAATCAGGCAGTTTTGCGGCAAGTTTCATCGCCTTTTTAATCCCTAAAGACCTGATATTTACGCCGGGGGTTTTCCCCATATTTAAGCCGCAGGCATACAACAACCCTTCAGAATCTATATGGCAAAATAACCTACCCGCCCAGCACTTTATACGATTATATGCTTTGGCGCTGGATAAAACATTGTAATCCTCCCAATTTAATAAAAACTCCAGGTACTCTTTGGTGGAGCCAACCCTTTTGCCCTGATTTTTTTTAAGGAGCAGATATCTAAGAGCCTCTTGCAAATCCTGGTAATCCGGGATCAGATCTTTCACGGCATCAATTGTGGGTAAATTGTTTTCGTATTCCGGGCCATGATATTGCAATAATATAAAATTGGCATATGTATTATTTTTTTCTGCCAGATTTAAAATAAAATCTATGGATGATAAATTCTTTCGAGTCAAAACAGTATTTGTCCAAAAAGTTATTTTATTATCTTTTAATACCCTGATAGCGTTCATAACGTTTTTAAAGGATTCCTTGCCCCTTAGTCCATCATGAATCGGCTCTTCGCCGTCAAGGCTTAATAAGATTACATCTACATTTTTTAATATTTTTACCCTTTCGGGAATATAAATTCCGCTGCAGGAAATTCCCACAAACATCCCTCTGGATTTTGCATAATCGATTATCCTGCCCAAGTCTTCCCTTATAAGGGGCTCTCCACCCGATAAATGCAATTTTTCGGTACCTGCCTGTTTTAGTTGGTCTATTATATTAAAGACATCATCTGTGGTAATTTCATGCCTTTTCCCCCGTCTTAATACCTCGTAATTACAGTATACGCAGCTGTTGGGACAGCTCTCTGTAAGCGCAATATAAACACCCAGGGGCACCTTATATCTGCTCAATAGGTTAGCGCCTAAAACCTTGAGTCCTCCGGTAACTAACGGCTTAAGATTCATAGTCTTATTTCTAATTAAATAAGCTTTTTTTATAAATGCGCACTATGGACGATAACAAATTTAACGCTAGCCTGGCAAGATAAAACCACTCTTTCGGGTTAAGATACCATAAAGGAGGAAGGTAAAACCAGCCTGCGGGCCCTATTCTTTTAATAAGCAATTTTAAAACCCTCTTCGGCTGTAGGGAGAAAAGCAGGTTGGCTTTAATAACATCCTTTTTTAATACCAGCTCTTTGCATGTTCTCGGAACGTATGGAAGTTTGGATTCGCTTAAGGCATCCTCTGTCAGCGTTGCGCAGGCGTTCAGGTTAACCCAATTTTTCTCAATATATAATCTGTTCTCTGCCTTGGCGATTTCATATAACCTGGTCCCCGGGTAAGGAGTGGCATTGTTAAATCTCACATAATCTAAGCAAAGCTCTTTGGCTAATCTATAGGCCTGCCAGCGCTCCTGGCTGGTTTCGGTAGGCAGGCCAAATATAAACGTTGCGGATATGCCAAAACCGTATTTTTTCGCCAGCTTTACTCCTTCTATGTTCTGTTTAACGGTTTCTTTCTTATTCAACAGAACCATCAATCTCTCCGAAGCGGTCTCCAGGCCAAAATTAATTAATCTAAAACCCGCCTTTTTCAGTAAAACGAGTACCTCTTCATCGACCGCATCTGCCCTTGTCTGACAATCAAAGGTTGCTTTCTTGTAAAACCTTTTCTTTACCATTTGTTCCAATAATTCTATAATTCTTTTTTTATTCACCGTAAAATTATCATCTACGAAATTGATATGCTCCTGCCTATACTTATTTATCAGAAGTCCAACCTCACCGATTACCGTCTCTGCCGGTACATAACGGTAATCCCTGCCGGAAATGCTCCTTTGACTGCAGAATATACAATCATATGGACAACCCCTGGAGCTCATTATAAAACCAAAGTTGTATCTATTTATATATTTCTCGAACATATAATATGGGTATGGTGGAACCTTGTTTAAGTCGGGGGGCATAGCTTCAGGATTGTGAACAATATTACCGTTTAGTTTAAAAGATATACCTTTTATTTGCGAATAGTCATTCTGATTTCTAAGTGCCTCATAAAGTTCGCTTAAAATCTCCTCGCCTTCTCTTTTCACTACGAAATCAATATTAGTATTTTCTAAAACTTCATCCGGCAAAACAGTGGGGTGGATACCGCCTAAGATAACCTTTGAATCGGAATATAAGTCCTTGATTAACCCGGCTATTTCAAAGCTCCTGTTTATGCAGGCGGTGAGGCTTGATATCCCGAATATATAAGGGGGGGAATATTCCTTTAGGGCGTCGGTTAATATCTCCTTTGAAATGGGGTTTATATGCTCATCTATTATCTGAACATTTTCGCCCTGACCGGCTAAATAACCCGCCAGATAACCTATACCTATTGGAACACTTAGAGGTACATATCTTTCAAATATACCTAATTTGGTGGATTTAGGATTTATCAGAATCATAATAATTTAACCAATATTTTGCTGAATAAAAATGCCCTTTGGCTATGATAACCAAAAGGCATTTTAGTGTCAATATAAGATTATTTTTGGTTCTTTCGTAATTATTGTGAACTTATAGGAGTAAATCTTGGGTTTTTAAAGCGAATTGCAATTTTAGCCAGGGGGAGTCGCAGACATTTGAAGAAACTCGCCGCAGGCGAGCCCGAGCA
>JAGVOB010000051.1 GCA_020052955.1 Candidatus Omnitrophota bacterium
ACCCAGAAATTCTGTAGGAATTTCGGGTACTAAAGTCCTGGGAATGTTATACATTCCTCAGGGAAAGATTGCCCAGGACTAGTCCTGATGAAATTCTACGAATTTCTCAGGGCAAAACTGACAAAATCCTAGTCGGATTTTGTCATGCAACCCCTTCGGGGCAAATTTCTAATCCAGAAGGGATAGTCCTTCCTGATACAACTTAAAGGAAGGGACTAATGCAAAATTTGGGTTAAATGATACTATGACCAAGTATATTTTTATAACAGGCGGGGTTATATCCAGTTTAGGCAAGGGTATTACCTCTGCCTCTATCGGTAAGATTTTGGAGTCGCGCGGTTTAAAAGTTACTCTTATGAAGCTTGATCCGTACATAAACGTTGATCCCGGGACGATGAATCCTTATCAGCACGGAGAGGTTTATGTGACGGATGACGGGGCAGAGACAGATTTGGATTTGGGGCATTATGAAAGATTTACAAGCGCCCGCATGACAAGATTCAATAATGTGACCACCGGGCAGGTTTATAACTCCGTAATTTCAAAGGAGAGGCATGGGGATTATCTGGGTAAGACTATCCAGGTTATTCCGCATATTACTAATGAGATAAAAGAGAGAATTAGAAAGGTTGCCTCTGTTTCGCATGCCCAGATTGTCATTGTGGAAATCGGAGGCACTGTGGGAGATATTGAGGGCCTTCCTTTTCTGGAAGCGGCAAGGCAATTTGAGTTGGATATTGGTAAAGATAATGTGCTTTATATCCATCTTACCCTTGTGCCTTATATAAGGTGCGCTGATGAAATAAAGACAAAACCTACCCAGCATAGCGTCGGGACGCTACGTGAGATAGGAATCCAGCCGGATATATTGGTTTGCCGGACAGAGAAATCCCTCTCGGACGAGGTAAAGGAGAAGATATCTCTGTTCTGCAATGTAAGAAAGGAAGCGGTTATTGAGGCAAAAGATGTAAATTCTATTTATCAACTGCCGCTTGTGTTCAAAAATCAGATTCTGGATGAAATAATCCTGAGCCATTTTAATTTAATATGTAAATTTTCTGACCTTAAAACATGGGAGAAAAATGTAGTAGAAAGAGCGCTCAGCCCTAAATATAAGGTTACCATTGCCTTTGTGGGAAAATATATTACTTTGCAGGATGCTTACAAATCCATACATGAGGCGCTGGTTCACGCAGGCATAGAAAATGACGCGTGCGTAGATATCAAGAGGGTGGACTCCGAAGACATTGAAAAAGGCGACCCTAAAAAGGTTTTACAAGGCGTAAACGGGGTTCTTGTGCCGGGCGGATTTGGATATAGAGGCATAGAGGGTAAAATTAAATCCATCAAATTTGCCAGAGAAAACAAAATTCCATTTTTAGGGTTATGCCTTGGCATGCAATGCGCGGTTATTGAATTCTCACGGCACATCTGCGGCATGAAAGAGGCCAATTCCACAGAGTTTAAGCCAAAGACAAAATATCCCGTAATAAGCTTACTGGCTGAGCAGAGAAAAATTAAAGATTTGGGCGGGACGATGCGCCTTGGGGCTTACCCGTGCAAGATCAAAAAAAATACATTAGCGTTTAATATTTATGGAAAATCCTTTATTAAAGAGCGCCATCGCCATAGATATGAATTTAACAATATATATAGAAAACTTTTGGAGAAAAAAGGTATGGTTTTTTCCGGGATTTACCCGCAGAAGAACCTGGTGGAGATAGTTGAGTTAAAGAACCACCCTTACTTTATTGCCGTACAGTTTCATCCTGAATTTAAGTCCAAACCCGATAATGCCCACCCTTTATTCAGGGAATTTGTAAAGGCAGCTTTGAAAACAGAATTTTCTTGATATTCTTTTGAAGCAAATAAAAATTTAGGTTACCAAAAGGGAAAGCATCTTACTTATATAATCATAAGAATAAGAGGCACGTAGTTGTGCTTCTACGATATAAAAGGACAGAGGTGTTCTCTTAGAACACCTTTTTTTTTGGAAGATTTTACAGAGGAAATGGTACGATAACAGATCCCTCGTCCGCCACAAATTATGGCGGACTCGCCCCTAGAAGCCACAACTGTGATTTCAGGGACTAAGTCCTTGAAATCACTAAGTGATTTCTAAGGGGGATTAATTCGTCCGCCTCAGTCGGACTCATTAAGGAGTAAAAATTGCTTAGCGAATACGAGGGGTTTAAAGGCGCAGTCAGCGATATCATAAAAAATATTAACTACATATTTAGAAAAATGGAAAACAAATCCACTTTTGAGAATATACCAGAGGATATCAAGGAGGATTTATCCTTGATATCTATTTATGTCGGTTTTTTAAAAAGGTTCTACGAAATGGAAATTTAATTTTTTGTGCGGCTATGCCTAATTTTTAGGCAATCCAAAAGGGTTAATATGCATAGCGAAGAACCATATAGAAAAACTTTATATAAAAATGTGATAAATGCCGTTGAAAAACCGCTTCTTGAGGACGTATTGTCAAAGGCGAAAGGAAATCAATTAAAGGCTGCCCGTATTTTAGGCATAAACAGAAATACGCTGAGAGCGAAAATAAAGAAGTACGGTATAGATTTAGATATGCTAAGATATAGAAATTCAGGAAGGTTGTAGTTATGAAATTTAATCATCTACCTAAAGAACAGGGCCTTTATGACCCGCGTTTTGAGCATGATTCCTGCGGTGTAGGGTTTGTCAGTAACACCAAAGGGATAAGCTCTCACGATATAATCAAAAAGGGTATACAGGCGCTTGAGCACCTGATTCACCGGGGCGCCACAGGAGCAGACCCCGATACGGGCGACGGCGCGGGGATATTGATTCAGATGCCGCATGAATTTTTAAAAAGAGAATGTTTTAAGACAAAGATAAATTTAGGCAATAGGGGCGAATACGCAACGGGGCTTATTTTCTTGCCTACCAATAAAAAAGAGCTTCAGTTTTGTGAGGATAGCTTTAGGCATGTTATTAATAAAGAGGGGCTTTCCCTTTTAGGTTGGCGCGATGTCCCGACAAATGATTCAATAATAGGGAAAACCGCAAAGAATACAAAACCCTTATTAAGGCAAATATTCATAGGAAAACCGTCGGGTATTAAGGACGCTTTGCATTTTGAAAGGAAGCTTTATGTAACGAGAAAACAGGTTGAAAATATAATACGCGCATCCGGCATAAGCCAAAAAACCTTTTTTTATATAACTAATTTATCCTCGCGCACCTTAAGCTATAAAGGCCTCTTAATATCTACGCAGCTTAAAAAGTTCTTTTTGGATCTTCAAGACGAAAGCCTGTCGAGCTCATTTGCACTTATTCATGCGCGCTATAGCACTAATACCTTTCCCACATGGGATCTTGCCCAACCGTTCAGGTTTTTAGCGCATAACGGCGAGATTAATACCTTACGCGGGAATATTAACTGGATGAGGGCAAGGCAGAGTTTATTCAATAGCAAATTGTTCGGGGCCGATATAAAAAAGATATTCCCTGTTATCGTCCCGGGGGGCAGCGACTCCGCCACAATTGATAATGCCCTTGAAATGCTGGTTCTAAGCGGCAGGTCGCTTGCGCATGCTATTATGATGTTAATCCCTGAGGCATGGCAGGACAACCCTCAAATAGACGAAGCCCGGGAAAAATTTTATGAGTATCACGCCTGTCTTATGGAGCCATGGGACGGGCCAGCCGCAATAGCATTTACCGATGGGAGATTCATAGGCGCGACCCTTGACAGGAACGGACTTCGTCCGGCGCGGTATGTTATTACTAAAGACAACCTTGTTGTTATGGCCTCAGAGGTTGGGGTATTAGATATTCCCCCGGAAAATGTACTTCTTAAAGGCCGCCTGCAGCCGGGGAAGATGTTCCTGATAGATACGGAAGAAGGACGGATAGTTGAAGATATAGAATTGAAGGATAAGGTTTCAAAACAGAAGCCTTATAAAAAATGGCTCAATAATAATATTATTGAGTTGGAAAAATTACCTAATCCCTTAAAGGAAGGGTATAAAGGATTAATATTTGAAGATATATCTTTGCTTCAGAGGGCATTCGGTTATTCAAGAGAAGACCTAAGGATTATTATCAGGCCTATGGCTGAAGAGGCAAAAGAGCCTACGGGCTCAATGGGTGATGATACGCCCCTCGCAGTCTTATCAACTAGGCAAAGGCTCTTATATGACTATTTTAAACAGCTATTTGCTCAGGTTACAAATCCTGCTATTGACCCTATCCGAGAGGAAATTGTTATGAGCTTGGGAAGCTATCTCGGCAGGGAGAGAAATATCCTTGATGAGAGCCCTTTGCATTGTCGAAGACTTAAGGTAAAGCAGCCGGTCTTGACTAACCATGAGTTAGAAAAAATACGCCACATCAAAGTTAAATCTTTTAAGGCCAAAACTGTTTCAATTCTTTTTGAACCCGGTAAAGGAAAAAATGCCTTTAGAGCGGCCCTGAAGAGGATTTGTCGTGAAGCATCCGTGGCTATAAAGGACGGTTTTAGTTTTATTATACTAAGCGATAGGGGTGTAAATAAAAAATATGCTGCGCTACCTGCACTTCTTGCTACAGGAGCGCTGCATCATTACCTGATAAGAGAGGTAACGCGCACGCAGGTAAGCATTATCCTTGAAAGCGGAGAGCCCAGGGAAGTGGGGCATTTTGCGCTTTTGTTTGGCTACGGCGCCGATTGCGTAAATCCATACCTTGCCTATGAGGTTATAAAAAAATTGATAAGAGAAAAGGAGCTGAGGCTGGATTTTAAGAATGCGCAGCAGAATTATATATCGGCCATAGATAAGGGGCTTTTGAAGATTTTTTCCAAGATGGGTATCTCTACATTGCAAAGCTATCGTGGTGCTCAGATTTTCGAAGCGCTGGGATTAAATAAAGAAGTTATTGATACATGTTTTACTGGAACCGTCTCCCGTATAGAGGGAATCGGCTTAGATATAATTGAGCAGGAGACAATAGCCAGGCACAAAGAGGCCTATCCCGATAATGGCTTAAGCGTGCCTCAGCTTTCAAGCGGAGGGCTTTACCAGTGGCGCCGGGACGGAGAATTTCATTTGTGGAACCCCGTGACTATTGCGGCAATCCAGGATGCAGTCAGAAAAAACGATTCTGGGAAATACAGGGAATTTGCGGGGCTTATCAATAACCAGGGTGAAAATCTATGTACGTTAAGGGGATTGCTCAAATTTAAAAAATTAAAGCCTATTCCGGTTAAAGAGGTTGAACCTGCGTCTAGCGTTGTGAAGCGTTTTGTCACAGGAGCCATGAGCTTCGGCTCAATAAGCAAAGAAACTCATGAGACGCTTGCCATCGCGATGAACAGGCTGGGCGCAAAGTCTAATTCCGGAGAAGGCGGGGAAGATCCCCTGCGCTTTATCCCGCTACCTAACGGCGATAGGGTTCGCAGCGCAATTAAACAGGTTGCCTCAGGTAGGTTCGGGGTGACAAGTAATTATTTGATGAATGCGGATGAACTACAGATAAAGATAGCGCAGGGCGCAAAGCCGGGAGAAGGAGGTCAGCTCCCAGGACATAAGGTTAGCGTAACTATCGCCAGGACTCGATACTCTACCCCAGGCGTTACGCTTATTTCACCTCCACCCCATCATGATATATATTCAATAGAGGATCTCGCGCAGCTAATCTTCGACTTAAAGAACGTAAACCCTAACGCCCGCATAAGCGTTAAGCTTGTATCAAAAGTAGGAGTTGGGACTATCGCGGCAGGGGTTGCCAAGGGGCACGCAGATATGATATTGATCTCAGGCGGCGACGGAGGAACAGGTGCATCTCCCTTAAGTTCCATCAAGCATGCGGGGCTTCCATGGGAGCTGGGCTTATCCGAAACCCATCAAACCCTGGTTTTAAATGATTTAAGAAGCCGCGTCAGATTACAGACTGACGGGCAGATGCGCACAGGCAGGGATGTGGTAATTGCCGCACTACTTGGCGCAGAAGAGTACGGGTTTTCGACAGCGGCACTGGTAGTTTTAGGCTGCGTAATGCTAAGGCACTGCCATCTCAATAATTGCTCGCTCGGCGTTGCAACGCAGGAAGAAATTCTGAGAAAGAGATTTTCCGGAAAACCGGAATATATAGAGACTTATTTTTATTTTGTCGCAGAGGAGGTGCGGGAGATCCTTGCGCAGTTAGGAGTGCAAAGATTAGATGAGTTAATCGGAAGGACAGATTTTTTGGAGGTTAACGATTCAATCCTGCACCAAAAGGCTAAAGGGATTGATTTTTCAAAGATCCTTTATATGCCCGAGATTTCCGACCGCACGGATACATATTGCACAAGAAAGCAGGATCACGGCTTAGATAATATACTGGACCTAAAGCTGATTGAATTATCAAAAGATGCCTTAGAAAACAGAAATCCTATAAAGGCAGAAATATCTATTAATAACTCAAATAGGACAACCGGCGCGATGCTTAGCGGTGAAATTTCGCGAAGATACGGCGAAGAGGGATTAGCCGATGATGCTATACGATTTAAATTTAAAGGAAGCGCAGGGCAGAGCTTCGGCGCATTTCTGGCTAAGGGGGTTACGCTTGAGCTTGAAGGCGATGCGAATGACTATGTGGGAAAAGGGCTTTCCGGAGGCAGAATTATAATCTATCCCTCCAGGAAAGCGAGCTTTATACCGGAGGAGAATATCATTATCGGGAATACCACTTTTTATGGTGCTACTTCCGGCGAATCATATATCCGCGGGGTTGCAGGTGAAAGATTCTGCATACGTAACTCCGGCATATTTAGCGTTGTAGAGGGGGTAGGCGATCACGGGTGCGAATATATGACCGGCGGGCGTGTGGTGATATTAGGTAAAACCGGAAGGAATTTTGCCGCCGGGATGTCGGGCGGTATAGCCTATGTTTATGATGAAGATAAAGATTTCAAAACACTATGCAATATGGATATGGTTATATTCGATGAGATTCTGGAAAACGATAAGCTGATTATTTATGAGCTTCTTTTAAAGCATTACAGGTTTACCCAAAGCCTGAAGGCAAAGAAGATGTTGGATAGATTTGAATATGAGCTTAAGAATTTCATAAAGGTTATGCCGCTTGAATATAAGCGCGTATTGGAGGGAAGGGTTTTAGAAAAAGGATCTAAATTAACAGAGGTAAGCGATGGTTAAAAAACAGAGTTATTGAGTTATAGAGTTCATTGAGTTATAGGGTTAAAACCCCAGTAACTCTAGTAACCCTAGCAACTCAAGTAACTCAATAAACTAAAAAGATGGGCGATATTAAAGGTTTTCTAAAAGTTAAAAGACAGATAGCTGAGTATAGGCCTGTTTGCGAACGCGTCGAGGATTACAGAGAAGTAAATATCCTGCCTAAAGAAGAAAGCTCCAGAGATCAGGGCTCCCGGTGCATGGACTGCGGTGTGCCGTTTTGCCACTGGGGATGCCCTTTAGCAAACTATATCCCGGAATGGAATGACGCTATATTTCGCGGGAATTGGGAAAAGGCCATTGGTATGCTTTGCGCCACTAATAGTTTCCCCGAGTTTACGGGCAGGTTATGCCCGGCGCCGTGTGAGTTTGCCTGTGTTTTAGGCATAAATGACGAACCGGTTACCATAAAGGAAAATGAACTTGCGATTATCGAATATGCCTTTGAAGAAGGCCTGATCAAGCCTCTAGTACCAAAAAATCGCAGCAGAAAAAAGATCGCTATAGTCGGCTCAGGGCCGGCCGGCCTTTCCTGCGCAGACAGGCTAAACAAAGCAGGCCATAGCGTAACGGTTTTTGAAAGAGACGATAAGATAGGGGGTATATTACGCTATGGTATTCCCGATTTTAAACTTGAAAAATGGATAATAGACAGAAGGATTAAGATTTTAAAAAAAGAAGGAATTAATTTTATAACAGGCGTTAATGTCGGGGTTGATTTAGCCGTTTCCAGATTAAAAAAGGAGTTTAATGTTGTTTGTCTTACAGGCGGAAGCAGTGTCCCCAGGGATTTAGATATAGAAGGAAGGGATTTATCGGGAATCTATTTTGCGATGGACTACCTGGTGCAGGCAAACAGAAGAGTTTCGGGATCCCGTCCCGAATGTAGCAGCACAAGTAGAACTACTTCGGGATCCCGAAGAGTCGCTTCGAAGAATAACATCATTCGGGAAAGAACAACTCAAGAAGTTACTACATTCGGGATAGATGCTAAGGACAAAAGGGTTGTTGTAATCGGCGGGGGAGATACAGGTGCCGATTGCGTAGGGACCGCTCATAGGCAAAAAGCCAGCTGCGTAGTCCAGATAGAAATTATACCCCAGCCTGCGGGATGCCGCACAGAAGATTATCCTTGGCCACATTTTCCGCTAATCTTAAAGACTTCAACAAGCCACGAAGAGGGGGGAGAAAGACACTGGTCAATTCTGACCAAGAAATTTATTGGTGAAAACGGAAATATCAGAAAGATATCCTGTGTAAAAACCGAGTATCAGGAAGTTGACAATAAGAGATGCCCTGTAATTAAAGAAATTAAAGGAAGCGAATTTGATATAGAGGCAGATTTGGTAATTCTTGCCATGGGGTTTGTTCATCCCCGCCACGATAGCTTGCTTAAAGATTTGGGAGTAAAGCTTGACTTAAAAGGTAACGTCGAGACGGATAGAAATTATATGACCTCGATTAAAGGTATCTTTTCGGCAGGGGATATGAGGAGCGGGCAATCTTTGATAGTAAAGGCACTCTCTGACGGAAGAATGGCAGCTTATCATATCGATAAATATCTAATCCAGAAAGGATAGGCCATCCTAGTACCTTTAGAGGATGGGCCTTACCAAATAAACCCGCCACCCTTTTGTTCTATAAACCCAAATTTTGCCTGCTCGCCCCGCCAACGGCGGGGCAGGCGTGAAAATTTGCCCGGAGGGCCGACTGATTAAATCTCTTCGAGATTTAATCAAGCATGTCGGGGTAATCCCAGAATTTGCTTGCATCTTTCTGTAATGTGTTGCATTAGAATAACTATATCTGGCACATACGGTCACAGTAACGTTAAAATCCTAGTGCAAATTTTGGGGTAAATGAACTCCATATGGTATTCTAATTTGATTTAATTGAATAATCGCAATATAGGTGGTATAATTTACTCCATGAAGTCGGGGGTATCTATTCGCTGATTTTTTTGTCCCTTAAGAAAGCAGGTTAATTTTGTTTAGAGCGTCAAGATATATAAAGTTTAAACAATTCTGGATTCTGGGGATAGTCGTGTTCATCTTAGCGTCTTCGCCTGCATTTGCCAAAGATTTATTTAAATGGTTCCCTTTTACCAGGAAAGATTCTTTGGGTGAATGGCAGGAAAAGATATTCAAAGGAAGGGTTTTATACTCGGTTTACGAGGATAAAAAAAGCGGATACCTTTCCGCCTATAGTAAGGAATCGGCATCCGGTATTTTTTATAGACTGACTTTTAATCCTAAGAAAGAGCCGATGGCAAGCTGGAGATGGAAGGTGGTAAAATTTCCGGATAAGAAAGAAGGAGATAACTCATCCACCGCGTGGATAGAAAAGGACGATTACGCCGCCCGCTTTTATGTTATTTTTCCGGGCATCACCTTTAATTCAACAAGGAGCCTGGAGTATGTCTGGGATAAGGAGCTCCCCAAGGGGAATATAATTACGAGCCCGTATTTTAAAAATATTAAAATTATAGTATTGGAATCAGGAGAAAAGAATTTAGGAAACTGGGTTTATGAAGAAAGGAACATATATAAGGATTTTAAAGAAGCCTTTGGCGAAGAAAGAGAGCCGGGGCCTGCGGGCGCGATTGCGATTATGACAGATTCGGATAATTCGTTAAGCACTGCAGAGGCGTATTATGATGATATAAAAGTGGGGTATAAAAATGAGCCAGAATCAGAATAAACGAAAGAAAAAATTTGTAGGGACTTCTTTGCAGAGAAAGTTATTAATCCTTATTTTTGCATCAGCGGTTATACCCGCAGCGATTATAGCTATAAGCCTGTATTATCTTGTATTCAATCTGCTCGCATACCAGATGGGGATACCGGAGTTTATAGCATATAACCTTCTTCCCGTTGTCCATAAGGTAAACCTGATTATCTTTATAGCTGTTCCCATAAGCTTGTTTCTAATATGGCTGGTAGCGATAGACTTATCCAATAGAATAGCGGGACCCATTTACAGGATGGAGAGGGAGCTGAATGCCAGGTTGACAGGTGAAAAAAGCGGCCCGATTTCTGTGCGCAAAAAAGATGAAATTAGGCCGTTGGTTGAAAAAATAAATAAGCTAATCCAGAAAGGATAGTCCTTCCTATACCTTTTAAGGAAGGGACTAAAGGATGGGCCTAATAAGCAAATAGCATGTTTTTAATTTCCACTATGAAATTTATTAAGAAGCTTGATAAACTCAGGATTGACAGGATAACCTAAATCCTGAGATTTATTAGCATCTTCCCGCGCCTCATTATATTTCTTCCTCATAAAATAAGCAACCGCCCTATTGTTATAGGCTTCCTTATCCCTCGGGTTAATCCTTAAAACCTCGGTGTAATCCGAGATTACCTTATCGTAGTCTTTCTTGTTGCTGTAGGCATTGGCGCGATTGTAATAGGCGTCCGCATAGTTCGGATTAATTGTGATTGCACGCGTAAAATCTAAAATTGCCTTATCAAGCTCACCCTTATTATTATAAGCATCTCCGCGATTATTATAGGCAGATGCGTACTTAGGATAAATCCTTAGAGCCGCATTAAAATCCCCTATAGCCTTCTCATACTGGCCCTTATTTGAGTAGGCGACACCCCTCGCATTATACCCCCTTGCCTTATTAGGCGATTTATCTACCGTATCTGACCATAGCGAGAGTTCATCCTGCCATATAATATTCCTGAAATATGTCAATGAAGAGTAGAATATAATTATTATGAGGGTAATTACTGTCAATAGTTTAATGTTGCGCTTAAAGAGATAATGCAAACCGGCTGTAAGGAAGAGAGCATAACCGGGCATTGCCAGGTACAGCCTATGTTCGTTTATCACATCGTTTAAGGTTATTACGCTTGATTCAGGAAGAAGCGTTATAAAGAACCATAATATGCCAAAGCCCATTAGAAACAGCATGTTGTTATGGGGTGTCTCTAACGGCTTAGGGGAGGTTATGGGATATCCTCTTAATAGGCGTATGCCTATAACTAGGATAATAAGCAGTACAACAAGGCTTATAAGAACAGGCAATTCAAAAAGGCTCTTAGAGATGGGATAGTCATAGTCTAGGTTAAGGTTTATGGGAAAGAATAAGAGCCTTATATAGGTTATAAGTACCTTAAACTGGGTAAAGAGGTAATGCCATGGGAGTATGGTTATATGCTTGTCTGCTAATATCTGCGTCTGCTTAAAGTATATGGTCTTTGTGGCTATAAGGGTAAGGGGTATGATAAGGGAAACTATCAGAAACGGCATAACATACCTAAGATTACGCTTCTCGGACGGCTTAAAAAGGCATAATTCAAAGAGCAATATCATAACGGGCAGGGTGAACATTGTCTCCTTGGTGAACATGCCGAGTGAGGCTGTTATCAGAGAGCCTGCGTAGCATAACAGGAAAGAGGTTTTATTAGCATGAGACAGCCTTGCCCGGACATACAGGCACAAACTCAAAAGATAGAACATGCTGACCATGATAGTGGAGCGTTGGTAGATATAGGTCACCGCCTGCGTCTGTACGGGGTGCACCGCGAATACCAGGGCGCTTAAGAAGGCTATTTGGACTGAATATCTGGATATGGGCTTATCCTTCATCCGTGGCGTTTGGAATATAAGCATAGCCAGCCACCATACCAGGAGGCTTGAGCACAAATGTATTATGAGGTTTACTATATGGTATCCTTGAGGGTTTAACCTGTGCAGGCTATAGTTAACGGCGAATGTAAGGAATGTGAGTGAGCGCGCGGGATAGAAGCTCCATATGGCATTAAGGTCTGAGAGATTCCTTATAGAGGCGTTATCCTTTATATATGTTATTCCGTCAAATATAAAAGGGCTAGTGAAGGTGTTGGAGTAGATGATAAGGCAGGCGAGGGATAGGACGATAAAAGAGTTTAACGGGGAGATTAATTTGTAAAACTGTTTTTCCATGCAATGAGTTGTGCGATTATTATCGGGTTACGGCAAATGGTTATGGCTAACCAACCTATGACGGGGATTACATTATCAAAGTTTGCCGCTTTATGCAATCAGAAAGTTAAATGTCCCATAATTTATTTGAGTAGAAACTACGTTATTACAGCAAAAAAAAGTTATTTGAATATCTTCCGCTAGGGGGGCAATGGTTCGACTGTCGCTCACCATCCCGAGCGAAAGTCGAGGGAGCCCCCCTTCGGCGTCCGCCAAGAAGCGTGGCGCCCCCCAAGCCTGGGGAAAAATTTTCCCCCAAACACCCTTTTAGTGCATTGTCGATATCATTGCTGTCCAAATTAGCCGAAACTGAGTGATAGCTGTAATTCGTGTTCCGGTTTATTGCTTCTTTCGTGAAACGGCGCATTGAGCCAATCCCA
>JAGVOB010000027.1 GCA_020052955.1 Candidatus Omnitrophota bacterium
AGTTGGGTTTTATTGTTAATGTTCTTAGTTTTGTTTGTTTCATAGTAGAATCAAACAAACTAAGAACGCTTATTTCTATTTATCTGTCAAAGTTGGGTTGATAAGGGAAAGGTGATAGAAAACTGGATTTATGAAAATTATAACTCATTTAGTTTATGTTCCAAGAGAATATTCAAAGAATTAAATGGATTTTCAGGAATTTCCATTCCATCAGAAGCACAAATGGATTTGATATTCCCAATAATATCTTCTATTTTTTTATTCTTCAATTCAGCATTAATATCATCCTCAGAAATCCCTTTAAAACCATGTGCTATAATAGACTTGTGCCTAAATTTATCTACATTTTGGTATAACTTATTAAGGGAAGTAACATCCACTAAAGTAGCTTTACTCATCTTGAAAAAAGTAATTCCATGATACAAAGGGAGGTAGTTTGGTGTAATATTATCATTTACTGTTGTTAGCTTCAAATACTTCTGAATGTGTTTTTTTAACTCCAAATGGTTATCAAGAAACGCACTAAATTGAATATCTCTTTCATCTTTATTTTCCCAATTTATATTGGTCTTGGCAGCTCTGTCAAAGGAACGCTGCGCAAATGCCTCTACAAATCGATATAACCTCCCAAAAAAATCAGTATACTCCTTATTCTTTAATTTAATTTCCATATTAAAGATTAATTCTCTAAGCAAACTATCATTGTCTTTGATTGCGATAATAAACGGGTTTAATTTCTTTTTTTCCAATTCGTCAATTGTTTTAAGATATTGGATTAAATTTTCATTTGCTTGTTCAAAATTAAAACTATATCTTTCTGTGGCATATCTCAGTAGAAAACTTAAATTGCTATTAAAGTTGTTTTCAATTAGCAAAGAGTTAATTCCCAAATAATCATACGTTTTGAGAAGTGCTAATCCCGATTGTTTAACAAATTCTTTCTTTAATGTTTTTTTATGGGGGATTAATTTTAAATCATGTGATTTCTCATTTACTGAGTATATGTTTATTTGATTTAACAAATTTGTCGCAAGAACCAGCATAGCGAATTTCATAGCTGGAACACCGCCAGAATTTGAAATGATAAACATATCATTATTATAGTTTTTGTCTAGTTCAATAAAGAATTCGCCAAAGAATTCAAAAGCTTTTTCATAATCAGTAGGATTGAACGGATAGCTCCTAATTTCACATTCAATAGAATACTTCTCTTGAATCATTCTTTGAATTATTTTGCCGAAAAATATAGTGTCATTTGCTTTAAAATTAGCATCATATTGATCTGTTACAAACAAATATATCTTCTTAGTCTCTGATGAGAACTCATTCAAAAATGGCTCAACAATTTCTAAGCTTACTTTATCTTTGTAAGATTCAAAATTATTAAAAATTTCCTCTCCTTTCTCATTGATATGACCTTTTTCTAATTCTTTCTGGTCTAATTTAACATCTCTGTTCCCTATATTAAACAACAATATATAGTTATTCATTCTTCTACCAAAGCCAGCTTAACCCATCCAAATGGTTTATCCTCAGAATTTACTGAGAACGTTTTTGGAAAAGGGTCAAGGTATTTATTTATTCCTGGCGTTTTGCCAAATCCCAGCTTACTCCTCAATTCATTCAAATATTGGTTATCTTTATTTTTTACAGCATACTCTTTTATCGTGCTGCCTAAAGATTTGGAAAAATAATTGCCCCCCTTTCCAAGCTGAATAAAAAGAGAATTGTTATCTGAAGTGATTAATTCTTTAATTTTGGTGAAAGCATCTACTGCTTTGTTGCACTCTTTAACAGATTTCATAAGCAAACACTCATTAATTGCTTTCAGATAGAAGCTATTTACCATATTGCGAATTTCTTCAAACTTCATTTTTGACTTTATTGTGATGTAAACCTCATCAGTATTGTAAATATTTACCACTTCGACACTGCTTAAACCACTTGAGCGGCTTAGGTTTCCTCGGGCTCGAGAATTATCTTTCATTCCTAATCTTTTAATAACATCAGTTTCAGATATGACTTTTTTATTTAGTGGAACATCCTCCACAGAAATATTATGTTCATCATAACATGAGAATTTTATCTCAAAATCAGATTTACCATTTAAATTATTATATAATCCTGAAATATCCTGCTCTTTAATCAATTTATTAAGAATAGCCGTTCTAATCGCTCCTTTGAAAGAACTACCGGGGAGATATAAACTCCCATCCGGATGTTTTATGAACTGTTCAATTTCTTTTCTAAAATTTCCATTAGAATCGCACAGTGCTGCGGAAAAAGAGAGAGTAATATTTTTGGAAAATTGTTCTTTGTAATTTCCAATACCCCACTCATTTAGCAAGTCAATGAAAGAAAAATTAGGACGCTTATTATCTATTCTATCAAATAGCCCGCATAACTTCTTAAAATGTTCTTCCCATTCTGGCTTTGCAAGGAGATAATCAACAAATTTATCCCAATTTCCAATGAGTATATTATTTCCCTGAACCCAATATTCAAATGGATACCATTTAATCCCATTTCCGATATGCAAAGGGGTTATAGTTGTAACTTTAAATCTCATGATCATCCACCTTCTTATAGGGAATAAGTAATGCTTTTCCCCACCTAAACACTTTTCTGTCTTCACTTGGAGAAACATCCACTACCGATCCATCTATTTTATTTTCAGAAAATATAGCCCCTTCTGCGAATCCTACCAAAGGCTTTTTTCTAAGCGAGGAATTATGTACAAATCCTTTTCTTTCTATAAGTTTATAAGCGGTAATTTTCTCTAATTCCTGTTTTTTAGGAAAAATTAAAGATAAGTTGGTAAAGCAATTGCCATTAATATCTAAACATAAAAAATCATTGTTTTTAATTTCATAACTGATTATTGTCCCAAATCCTGTTGAAAGCTTCCCCCCAATGCCAAAAATGGTTAATAATTCAATGGCTTGCTTAAGCTCTTCAGAAATCTCCTCTTCGAGGATAAAATAAAAGAAAGCATCATCGCCCAAAGTGATAGATGAAACATTGAATAATTTGCCCTCATCTGCTGTTGATGTCTTCCGATTTATTGAAACTTTCTCATCATCTGAGGAATAAAACAAATTTAGATTCTCTTTTGAATATTCTTGTTTGGTGTACAAACAATCTTTTGTATCATTAATTTTTATTGTTTCATCAGATAAAGTGCCAGCGCAGAAATGGTTATAAGCGCTGATGCTGATAAATTTAATCTTTTTGGTTAGTTTTCTGTCTTTATCTTGCCTTTCTTTTGGCAGGATAAATCCCATTGGCTTAGGTAAAAAATATATATCTTTTTCATCTTTCTTAACACCATAGAACAAAGAGCTTATTTTTGGAAATTTCCCGATAAAATCTGCTACTTTTTCATCTCCATATTTTTGAACATAATTATTGCACAATGCAGAAAAAAGGCTGTCGCTATGGAAAATGATGTCGTCTATCTCCAGGCTTAAATAGCCAAAATGGAACTTAGCATTTCTTCCAGGAAATAATTTTATGGTATTCATTTTTGTTTTACTGAGATGATAACTCCTCTATTTTTTGGATAATACTTGAGACATCAACCTTGCCATAACCTCTTGTTCCACTTCCACCTAAGTAATCGTTAGAAAGAAGTTCAAATGTATGCTTTAGTTTCTTAAGAAGCTCTGCTTTGTTATCTTCTTCATATTCATTGAAAATAATTTCCGTATCAAATTCAATAGATGGAGCTACTCTTTCTATTTGTCTTGGATGTTGTGCCGTTCCTTTTACTCTATCGATGATATTTTCTGATTTTATCTCGAAGAACTGATTTTTATCAGTTTTAAATCGTTCGGTATTATTAGAAGTTAAGTGACAATCCCTAAAGATGAGAACTGACGACCGGTTTGTTGTTTTTGTTGCACCAGAACCAAATAAGATGCAAATATCACAAGTACCACAAGAGCAGGGTTCATTTAATCCACTCTCCCTCTCCAAAAGGGATCTTAGCTTTCCTTTCAAACTACTCCCGGGGATGTAAGGTTCACCCTTCTTCGTTTTTATAACAGGACTATCAACCCCGCCAATCTGAAAGATTTCTTTTGTTCCACCAATAGCAATCCCGTGACTACTTTTAATGTACCAGTGATGGTATGTTTATCTAAAAGTTTCATTTTAATTACCTCCCGATTTAGTTTCTTTTGAATAAGCAATCAGTGCTTCCATAAAATCAACAAAATTATTTGCTTTTTTCTCATCAAAGTTCTTTAAGAGAGTATTTAATAATTTTTTAATTTCATCATAAAATTGTTTTTCAATATTTTTTCGTTTATATGCATATTCCATTTTAATGATGAGCTTGGCAATTAAAACTTTTGAAGGATTCTCTTTAAGTTTTAATGCAACATCATACAAGTCTCTCAACTGACTGGGAGAAACTTTAGTCTCTTTAGAACTAGAAAATTTTTCTACCATCTCCAAAATCTCCTCCGTTTTCTCTAATCCTGAATTTAATATCAAATTACAGTCTAATATTGGTTGAGATTGGGAATACGAACTATTATATTGGTTGTTCATCGGCATTTTCATTTCCTCCTCGTGTTTTTAATTGTACAATTTTCGCTGCAACCTGAATCAGATGTAGCTTAAGTGTTTTTCTCTCCGCAAAGTTTTCTTCTTTGTTTTGAATATAAGTGTTGATGTCTGAAAAACAGGCAGTCTCCCAGATATTCTTCAAAATTTCTCTGCATTTCTCATCTTTATTAATCATTCTGTTAAAGTAATAATTCATCCGCCATACAGGTACAATATTTGTCTGCCGTGGTTTAAGGCAGGAGATGACATCATTGGCAGAAAACATCATTCGTGAAAGAATCCCTCGAGGTAACGTGCCTTTTTTGATGCTTTCGTGTAAGAAATCCACTAAAATAATAACCACTTCAAGTTCGTTTTCTGCTCCAATAATCTCTTTCACATTATCTGATTTAAAAGAACCATTCCTAAAATTTAATTTAAAATAGTTCCATTTCAATTGATGATTTAATATAGAAATACGAGATTTATTGCTATCAAATAACTTTGCTTGCTCCAAGCCATTTTCAGTTATTTCAAACATCTTCTTAACTGGAAATTTTTCATCAAAAATGTTGTAAGAGGCACTTATAGTGATTTTTGGATTATGGTTCACGTAAATTTTAAAGTGATTATATAAATCGATAGCAAAATCCAATACTTTATCCCATGAACCAACAATGAATGAGTCGTCGCCCCCTGAATAGATAATATAAACCTCATCTTTGTATTCTTGCTTCTCTCGGAGTGAACCGATTATTCCTGAGAAGAAGAAGCCAATATCAAAGCTGAGTTTTGCATAACGCGATAAAACCACATTTTCAATTCCTTCTCTAAAAATAGTGCCTAAATTATCAACGTCTAACTTCAATGCTCCAAGTTTACGGGTGCCAGTTCTTTTAAAACATTTATCCACCATTGAATCAAAATCGATGATATCATTATTATTATTTATTGGCAACCCTAATGGAAATATTTCATATATCCCTTGTTTTATTTCAAGATATGGACAGAACGATTGGTTTCCGGTATAACAAAAATAATCGGTGAGGGGCGTGTCATTGATTTTAAGAATATCACTATTAATCCCATTAATCTGCTTGGATATCTCCCATTTTTTTAATTCTTTATTTAATTCTTCAAATAAACGGCAGGTTTCACAAATTGGTTCTTTCAGTTTATCAGTTTCAGGAATATTCATTTCCATAGAACATATGCAGCATTTGGAATTTCCAATATTCAAGTAATCTTGGTTTCCATCCGCAAGAATAATTTTTTTTAGTTCTTCTCTAAACTTAGTGTTTTTTGAGGTTAGATTAATCTTATCTTTGTAATAAGGTCCAAAGATATTTTTAAAATTGCCTCTTTCAAAATTATTTGGGGACATTTCATAACAATTAATCTCTAAGAACAGCTTAGTTCGGAATTTTTCCCAAAAAAATGTATTAACCTCATCGGCAAGATTTTTAATCTTTTCATTGACACTTAAAATATTAGGACACAGTATTTCAAAATTGCCACCTTCAGAAAAGATTATATTTGTTTCTGGAAGGTCTAAAGCTTTAACCATTTTTAAAGGCAATGCTTTATTAAAGAAAGATAGATAAAACGACCTTGCTTTTAAAATACGTATAGCCCTCTTTGAAGATATCATTGAGACAAAATCCTGAATTCCTGAAAAATTTCCTCTAATTAAAAGAAATATCTTTTCGTTAAACTCATGATTGCTACATTTAAGATTTTCTAATTTTTTTTCTAACGCACTCTTTTCCTCTTTAGGTGCTTTTTGGATTTTAAAGATTAAATCTAATTGAGAACGCATTTGGTCGCGTAACTTCTGCAAAAAGCCAGCATTATTTTTGGTATCTATTTTATAATATTGATACAAACATGATGTTATAGCGCAAGCCATTCTTGAATGGTTGAATAAATCAATATCAGATTTAGAATAACTTGCCGCAGAAGGTATTTTTATCAGGTAAGTTTTAAGAATATCGGAAATATTCCTCAACAAAGTATATCTCTGTTCTTCATCATTAATATCATATTTATTGAGTGTATCTCGTATTTCTTCTCGAAAGTGTTCAAATAGATTTTTATCAAATAAGTGCTTGTGAATTGCATCAGAGCTGTCTTTTACAATATAATCCTCTTCAAATGGCAGATTTAATGATAAATTTTGATGTTTGCAAAAAAAGACCTTTTCTTTGCCATCTTTTTTATTCTCTTTTAAGATATCTGAAAACACTGAGATAATTGGCGTTGTTTTAGTTCTTAAAATACTTTCCTCTTTTGTTTCTTTTTTAATTTCATCTAAATCATCCCTCTCCTGTGCGGAAATCCAATCTCCTAACCACACACTATGGGATTGAGGAGTGTCTATTTTATTCCAAAAAGCAAATGACAATTTTGTTCCTCTGACTATTTGCTTATTCCAGTCCTCATGGCTCATCCATTCTCCTTTAGCAGTTTTGGATTCTTTTTCATCTGCTACTCTCCATGCAAACTTTCCAATGTCGTGCAACAAGCTACAAAGACAAACTTCAAAATATTCTTCATCCATTTGTATTTTCAACCTCCAGCAGACTAAAGAACATCTCCCCGGTTTTTGTTAATTTTAAGATTTGCTTATTTCCTAACTTTTCTTCGTTGGTTACAAAACCCAATTCTTTCAATTTTTTGATGTGGCCTGCAGAGAGGGTTGGTTTTTTCAACTTTAAAATTTTGGATAGTTCTGTTAATGTTCTAGTTTTTTCTCTTAATAATTTAAGTATTTCATGTCTCTTGTCTCCTTTTGCTACAATCTTATTAAGACTATATTTTAAAACGGGTATTTCTATTACTTCTGTTGAATTGTCTTCTTTTTTAAAGAGATAAAACATTTTTTCTCCCAAAAATGAAGCAACGACCTGGCATGCCAAACACATTACTTTTGTTCCACCAGTGAGATTGTAAAAAAACTCCGCATTTTTTTCCATTTTGTGGATCTCAATTATTTTATTAAGAATTAGGTCTAATTCTTTTTCGTTGACGATAACTATCTCGGTCGAATAGAGTTTTGATATATTCTCTTTTACTCTTTTAGCATTTTTTTCAGTAAGTGATGATGCCAGAAGATAAATTTTATTTATTTGAGGTACCAGCTTTACCCCTTCATAAAGCGGCTTTTCTTGCTCTCCAATGGTGGTGATCAATATTTTTTTCATTTTAGGAAAACAAACAGTTTAAGAAAAGTTGTGGCAACTTAAAAGAATTCAGAAAGTTAATATCGTCGCTTTGTTGCCACGTTAAAATTTTTTCATTTTCTTTCATGTTTTACCTCCTCCTGTTAAGTTATTTATCATTATATTTAATGTTTATGACTAACTGTTAGGTCTTTTTCCTTTATGTTACACTTGTCTCTGGAGTGCACTCCCTAATCATCCCCTCTCCTCCATACAGCACTTCTTAAACTTCTTCCCTGAGCCGCACGGGCAAGGGTCGTTCCGACCAATCTTTCTGCGCCTCATCTCAAACCCTAATTGTTCACCGAGCTCATGCACCAGCAGAGGCAAGTCCTCTTTATTAGCTATGGTCACTGCATTATATTGGTGGCTGTTGAACAATTCCGCCATCTTCATAAACAGCTCTTCCGCTTTCTGCTTATATTCTTCTAAACCATAGTGCTCTGCCCGATAAGCATAAATCTCAACTAAGTTTACATGATTAGCGATAAGCGATTTATCCAGTTCCATGGACTTCAAATAAAACTCAATAGCTTTAGGATATTTATTCATTTTACGGGCATGATTTGCTGCCCTCAAGTACAATTCGCCATTCTCTGGCTCTTTTTTTATCCGCTTAAAAATGTAATCTTGAGCTTTCTCAAATGGCATCTTTTTACCTTCCATCATAATCTCTTTTCCAACTGGTATAATGCCCCCCTCTTTTCCTAAGTATATCCTCATCTGCTTTTCATTTAATTCTCGAAGCCCGCTATCGCTCAATGAAATTTCATGGCTAAAACAATGCCTGCACATAATCTCATGCTCAAACGCAAAAATCTCCTTTTCAATATGCCAAATTAACCCGGTTTTAAGATTTTGCCGCTCTCCGCAGTTGCTGCATTTAAAACTCGCTTCAAAATCCTCATCAGCTTCATTCGCTCTTTCCCAGTATTTTTCAGAGTCAAAGTCAGATTTCTTAGGGTTTAACAGCTTTTCAGTATCACGCACAACTTCAGGAAACTTTTTTTCCATCAATTTCATTGCTTCAGCCATCTCTTTCTCATATTGTTGCGGATCTTTCAGGAACTTAATCGTGTCATCCACTTCCCGCTTTTCTTCTTTGGAAAGATGTTCCATACGTCTCAATTTCTCCAGCAGCGGCAAAGCCTCTTTGCTCTCCTGCTTGTCAAAATCCAGCACGAAAGGAATTAGCTCAAACCACCCATCGTATTTTTTATAATCTTGAACGTAATCCTGCAATAGTTCAATCATGAAATTAAAGACAGCTTTATCTTTTATGTTAGTTAAAGCGCCAAGAAGGTAAGTATATTGCTTCTGTTCCTGAAAGTCTTTCTTTAGCTCCGATGTTAATACATTAATCGCAGGCTTGCCGATAGCCGTAAGAGCTTTCATAGCCTCTTCGCCGCTTTCCCAATACTCGCTGTCATCAGTCCGGCGGATAAATTCAACAAGAGGGATAGTGGATCTTTCGCTTTTAATCTGCCCCAAAATACGTAAAGCCAGCCAGCAGCTCCAGCTCTCTTCATATTCTAATAATAAATGCAACTGTTCTACGCTGGCTTCACCAAGAGCCGTGATTTTTTCTATCACTTGCTGCAACTCTTCCTGTACGGTCTCATGCGTGAGCCTATATCCTTTAGGATTATCAAACTTCTGCAGCTCAGTTATTAATATGCCCCTCTCTCCCATTATCTCACCACATTCATAAACCCAAATCCGCTGGAGTTCCATTCCCCCAAACCGATATCTACTCCAAACTGTAATAATTTACGCTGTTCCTCATTTAAGCCCCTAAAGCTGAACTCCCACATACTGCCAATCACCACCTGCTCTTGACCTTCTTCGATTTTCTCAACGGCTACGGATTTAATAAACTTAAATTCCTGGAAAACACACCCTGATTTAATTGTTTTTCCATAGAATTCCCGATATTTTTTAAGCAAATTATCATTAAGCTGCTTCAGAAGAGCATTGAAATCATATTCCGGTCTCCAATATTCGTAAGGCCGACTTGATTTAATCCCATAAGCATCATACCTGTCGGGTGGAATGCGCAGAACTAATGGCGTTCCGCTAATAATCTTAACCTGCGTGGTTATTCTGGTTTCTAAAATGGTAAGCTTTTCAATCCTGAAGCTTGCTTCTCCTATATTAACCGCTTTCTCTTTCTTTTTAATTTCTTCCAGCCTCCCCCTAAAGAACTCAATCAACCCTCTATTTGGAGAAGAAATAATTAAAGTCCTCTTATCACCGGTTTTCATACCCGCAATCGGGAAAATGTTAGAAAAACAATACTGCTTATAACCCTCTTTATCATGCTGATTTAAATCGACCGAGTCTCTCTGTAATCCATAAATAAAGCCTCGGAGCTTGGAATAATACTTTAAGTCGTACGCACAATCTTTCAAAGCATTTAAAGCAATTATTAATCTCATAAATTAACCATCCCCCGGTACAGTCCGTTTTGTGAGTGATAGCACCATATCCACCTGAAAACAAGGACGGCTTTGCCGTCCTGTTTTCATTTAATGAGATGCAACTATCGCAT
>JAGVOB010000141.1 GCA_020052955.1 Candidatus Omnitrophota bacterium
ATTCGGACCAGCGACCTTGACCTTATGAAGATCCTGCTACTACCACTGAGCTACGTAGCCATGAAGCTAATTTTAACATGAACTCCCTAGTACCTCACCTTTAATCCCTCTCCTAATCTAGGAGAGGGAAATTTGGTAATAAAAATCCCACCTGGAAGGTGGGATTTACCCATTCTTGAATTTTATTCCTTCAATCATTCCTTTAATTCTTCTTAATAAATCAGTACTTTTAAGAACTCTTACTCTTAAGGTACCGAAGTAATTTTCTGGATGTTCGTATACCTTTTCCCATTTAACCTTTTGATAGAAAGGCTTAGAAAATTGAGACAGGGGAATATCTAAAAGGCCTGACCAGTGTTTTTCTATGATATTCGTTCTATTTTTGTGGCTTTCGTTGATCCCCACTCTTAAGCGAATATTCTCAATTCTTATCCGAAAGCAATCAATTAAGCATTTCAAAATAAATCTAATCATTTCTGGGTCAGTATTGGCAAAACCAACCATATTGTCTTTTTTAAAACCTTCTGCCCAGTATAAAGAAACTCCAGCGATGAGCAGATCTCTTTGGGATAAAAAGCCAATTTCTTTTAAAGCGCCAGCTTTTATTATTTTTTCTTTTTCTAAACGCACATTTTGCTGTTTTAATGAATAAGCTAGCCGTCTACCGTAAAAAGGGTCCTTTTGATTCATTTCAAGTACAGCTATTTGTTCGGGAGATAGTTTTATGTCTCTACACCACAAACTTACAGTGCTGGAAGAAACATTCAGTTTATGGGCAATCGTTTTTATTCCCAAGCCTGATTTTCTGAACTTTCTCGACTCTATTTTTAGTAGTGATTTCGCCATAGCATACTTATTGACATTATTATGCCTATTCGATTAGTAGTTGTCAATATTGTTTTTGAGTGGTAAACTATAGTAGTTCTTTTAAAACATGCGGGGTAGTGTAGAGCTGCACGAAAGGCTAGTAGTATGGGCCCGCTCCGTAGTAATACGGAGATGAAAATTTGGCTGTATCGGTGGACATCCCGGCGTTACGTCGGGACAATACCGAGGCAACCCCCGATGTGATATCGGGGAGAGTCCGTAGAGACTAAACGCCAAATCCCCTGCCGTATGGTAGGGGAATGATATAGTCCGACACTTGGGGTAACTCGAGATTACAGATCAAGCATAATCTTTCAGACTGGGCGCGACTCCCAGCCCCGCAACCCAGGCTATCAAATTCAAAAATCCCGCTATATGCGGGATTTTTTCATTCCAGCCTGGTGGGGGCGGTGTATCGCGAAGCGAGACATAATGCCCCCATTTCTTCCGCCCTCGTGGGGCTGGAACGAACGAAGTGAGTTTAATAGCCCCAACTATATTATAATTTCTGCATGCATTATCTCTATATTCTTCAGTCAGAAAAAGATAACAACTTTTATACGGGTACTACTTCCGATTTGAAACGTAGATTTCAAGAACACAATTCTGGTAAAAACTTTTCAACGGCACCAAGAAGACCATTCAAATTAATTTATTACGAAGCCTATTTACTTAAACAAGACGCCGAAGCCAGAGAAAAGTATTTGAAAACAAGTATGGGTAGGCGAGTAATTAGAAAACAATTGAAAAATTATTTAACCAAACAATCATTAGAATTTCAGGATTTTGCTTGATTTTGTATATATGTCAGAGCATAATCTTAATAAGAATGCCGTTAATAATAATTCCTCTTATAATTGGATTGATTGTTGTAGGATTTGGAGGTGGGGTTGTAACCCAAGATTTCTTTAAATCAAATAATCAGGAGGAACAAGTTTTAGTCATAGAGCCAACACCTTCTCCCATAATCACACCAACATCAAAGCCACAAGTAGTTTATAAACCGTCAGAAGCCATACCTACGCCATTAGTTGATCAAGATCTCGTTATCAAGTGTAATTGGTCAAAAGGAAGTAAGTGTGAAGGTAAGTCAGTAAATTTGAGAAAAAGTGAGTGTCCGTCTGGAGGAAGTTATGTTTGTTGTCAGATTGAAGATACATGGCAATTGATAACTAGCACAACTTGTTCAAAAATACATCAAAATAATGCTATATATGCGGAAAGAATGCGCAAGGTTATCGAGGGCTCGACAGAGAAAAGAAAAGCTATCATAGATAGTTTTTCAACTACCGCTACCGCCGCTAGGCAAGACTTTGAGGATTATAAGAGACAAACCAGTTCTGAAACAGATCAATTCATACAATCATCTGGGGAAAAATTTCGTCAGGATCTTGATAAGATTACTGAGACTTCCATTGTGGAAGGAGAAGCTATGACAAAGCAATTAAAGGAAAGACAAAATAAGGAGCTTTATGATCTTTGTGCCGGGAATGTTTTTACTAAATATGACAGAAATTCCGATAGACTAAGAATAGAAAGGAATAATAGTTTAGTAAAACAATACGAAGATGAACTGGCCCAGTGTGCGTTTTTGTACAAATAATATGGACAAACAAGAAGAAACCAAGAAAAAGAGATACAATCTTTCCTTTAAAAGGATTGTTTCTCGTTTGTTTCTAACTGGAGTCGTCGGGATTATCTTCGGAATAGCAATGTTTCCTTTCATGCGAGTTGCTAATAGTCTTTTGTACCAACAAAGAGCATCTATTGGCGGAGAAAATTTTTTAAGAATGATTGCACTATGGGGGATTTTTACAGCAATCGTTACCTTGTTTACCTTTTGGAAAAAACATTTCAGGATGGTAAGCATTCTTTTAATTGTGTGTTGGATTATAAGCCTTATTTTGGGAGGATTATTTCTACTTTTGAATCAATCATCTTTAGAATGTAAAAGATCGACTCCTTATGTCTTAGACAGTAAATTTAATCGAGCCTTCGATTTAATAATCCAAAGGCTGAATGTAGAAAAGATAGAAAAGAGCGATAAAACTTATTGGGGAATCATCAATTATAGAAATTGCTTAGATGTTCAGTATTATGAGAAGAGTGAAGAATTGGGAGCTGAGGGTCTATTTTTTGCCAAGGACCCCAAATTACAGAATTTAAAGATTTTTATTAGATCTGATTACAAAACTTACGATGACTTAACCATCTCAACAATTTTAATTCACGGGTTAACACACGTAGGTCAATATATAGATGAGACTATAAATAAAACAAAATCGGACTGCTTCGATAATGAAGCTGAGGCGTTTCTCGCCCAAGCAACATTTCTTAGTCAATTAAATAAAGAGGAGACACTTTCCATATACGCAAAAACAAGAGAGAGTATTAATACTAATCCTGCGTTCAAGATCATACAAAGAATAGAACAAGCACTAGATGAGGCATACGACACTTGCATAACTCTTAAAAAAGAAAATAATCTAATTGACCAACAATTTATTCAGTGCGTTTGGACAGGAATAAAAAACAAATTAGAGGTAGAAATTAAAGCTGACCCATATTATCAGGAACAGTGTAGATATAATTCTTCGAGAACTAATTAGGTATCTAGACGGTTATATTTAACCTATCAAAATCCTCAGTCTGGTAGTTGACAACATTGTACAAAAGTGTACAATATAGTACATATGACACAAATGAATATTTCTCAGGCGAGACAAGAATTTCTTCAATTGATCAACAGGGCTTTTGTTGGTGAAGAATTCATAATCACCAAAAACAATCTTCCCATGGCTACGATCTTGGGAGTTAAGAAAGAAAAAAAGGCAGTCAAAAAAAAGATTAATCTGAAAGCATTTGGAATGTGGAAAAACAGGAAGGATTTTAAAGGATTGTCCACGATTCAAATAGCAGACAGGTTGAGAGAAATGGCATGGAAAGGCAACTATGCAGATTGATTCCACTGTTTTAATAGATGTTTTGCGGGGAAATAAAACAGCTTCAAAATATTTATCAGAGACCAAACAAAAAGTATTTATCAGTAGAATCGTAGTCATGGAGATAATAGCTGGTTGTAAAAATAAGCAAGAGATAATTAATAGTCTGAAACTTATTCAAGATTTCGGCATAGAGGCAATAGAGATAGATGAAGACATTTCCGCTTTGGCAGGCAAAGTATTTGAAGAGTTCTTTCTAAGATTTGGCTTAGGTATTACCGATGCCTTCATTGCAGCTACAGCATTGGTTGAAAATACTAAATTAGTTACCCACAATCTCAAACACTTTAAATTTATCAAAGATTTGGAGTTGATTGTTCCATATTGATGGTAAACTTATAAACATGAATAAAAAGATTGTATTTTCGGGGGTTCAGCCCAGCGGGGAATTACACATTGGCAATTATATTGGGGCGGTCAGGCAGTGGGCCAAGGGGCAAGAAGACGGATTAAACATATTCTGTGTCGTGGATCTGCACGCGATCACGGTTCCTCAAGACCCAAAGACCCTGGCTGCCAAGACGCGCGAAATTTCAGCTATTATTTTGGCAGCAGGCGTTGATCCAGACAAGTCTCTGTTGTTTGTGCAATCGCATAATCCTGACCATGCTAACTTGGGATGGGTGCTCAATTGCTATTTGAGCATGGGTCAAATGAGCCGTATGATCCAATACAAAGAAAAGTCCGAAGGCAAAGAATCAGTTAGCGTAGGACTGTTTGACTATCCAGCTCTGATGGCAGCAGATATCTTGCTCTATGACACAACCGAAGTTCCCGTAGGCGAAGATCAAAAACAACATGTGGAATTGGCCCGTGATGTGGCTGAAAGATTTAATTCTAAATATGGCGAGACTTTTGTATTGCCAGAGCCAAAAATCCCAAAAAGCGGGGGTCGGGTCATGAGCCTGGTTGATCCTACCAAAAAAATGAGCAAGAGTGATGCCAATCCCAATGGGGCAATC
>JAGVOB010000039.1 GCA_020052955.1 Candidatus Omnitrophota bacterium
GATTGAGCTGTTAAAGGCCACATCTAACATTATTTTAAGACTCAAGCGGGATGACCCGCAATTAACGCTCTTCTAAAAGTTTTACCGGACAGCAGTGGTTACAACCATAAAGGAAGAGGTTATAGATTTAATTCTGAATCCATTTACTGTGTCTCCTTCCTGAACGATATTGCCATTGACTATTGCAGCCGACGCCCCATTAGGCGAATACATAAGACCACTTAAATAAATGTCCTTTAAAGAATAACCGGAACTTAACTTATTAGGCTGCTCAATCTTTCTCGAAGAGCCCATAATTATAATAATAAGTACTATTAATAATATTATCCGTTTCATTTTTAGCATCTTTTTGGTGAAACCTAGACCGTAATCACAAAAATCCCTCGGCTGCGTAAGCCTCTAGCCGGTGCTTCTGCGGTAATCTGAAATTCTGCGTCTTGTATTTTACGCTCCACCACACCTTACAAGAGGGACACCACGTGCGCACGTTATGATGCGCCGCATCAACTATCCGATAAACCTCCAACATGCCGTTTTTACATTCGGGACACTTGTGCATTCCTCCCCCTTCTTCAGACTAGAATTCCTATATCTTCTTTATGATATTATAGAAGTATTCAAAAATGGAATCAATTGTACCTAAGTATAACCGTGGGATTTTTAACAGAAAAACAAAAAGGGAGCCAACATTGTTACTTGCTGACTCCCTTCGTGTTGAAACTGGTTGTACGCTTCGGCAAAAGCCTAGAGCGGCACTGCCCTAAATGCAAAAGACCGACTAATTTCTCGTCGGTCTTTTGCACATTTCAAGTTAATGACAAAACTTGAAATACGAAGAATTTAATTTACCATCTCGTAATAAGCACCCCTACCCTTACCTACAAGCTTGATCAGTTTTAGTTCAACAAGCTTAGAAATTTCCTTAAGTATCGCCTGACGGGAAACATTAAACATCGCGCGCAGGTCTTTATTGCTGATCGTACCTTTTTCTTTCATCTTCTCTAATATATGGATTTGTTTCTGAGTCAGCTCTATTTGTCCGAAGGCACCAGCATCTTTAGTAACCCCAAGTTTAGCTATTGTTTCTTTGACCTTATCTATCGAAAAAAGTACCCCTCCTATGAAATACTCAAGCCATTGCGTCAAATCGCCGTCCGAAGTCTGAGCTGTCTTTAAAGCAGCATAATAACTTTGCCTATCGGCATCATAATAATCATCAAGAGCAAAGAACCTTCTGTGATCAAAACCGCTTTTATAGAGCATAAGACTTGCCAAAAGACGGGCTACTCTGCCGTTGCCATCTATAAAAGGATGGATACGCGCGATCTCATAATGAACAATCCCAGCTAAAATGACTGGATTTGTATCTTTGGTTTTCTTAAAACCAACCCATACCAAAAATTCCTCTACAAGCCCGGGCACTTCTTTGGTTTTCGGAGGCATGTATTCGACAACCTCTTTAAATTGAGTTCCATCAAATATTCTTTTGCCTACGAATACCTGCCTATTTCTAAAAACGCCACAATCCGACTCATTTTTAAGAGTACCTTTTGTAATTGTTTTGTGGATGGCTAAAAGGAGTTTAACATCCAGTTTTTTTGAGACATATTTCGGAATGGCATCGAGCGCTTCAAGATAGTTCAAAACTTCTTGTTTATCTTTAATTGAAGCAATAACTTCTTTATGCTCGGCAAGAGCCTTGACCTCTTCCAAAGTAAGCCTGTTGCCTTCGATGCTGGTAGAAGAGTGTGCGTTATGAAGACGAGCTTCTTTTTTCAGGCTCATCTCCCACTTAGGAATAAGCCTGGCATGTTCGATAATCTCCCTTCCTGCCATTATCCGGGTGATATTATTGAGAATTTTATTCGTAATCGTATATGTGGATTTTAGCATAGATTCATTATAACAAACGACAACCTAAATGACAACTAAAATGACAACCAATCTATTAATCTCTAATCTTCAATAATTCCTAGTTAATACCAATAATAGGCCTTAAATAACAGCGAATATCGACGATAATTCTATTAACTAGGAATCGTAAACTAAGCGCGAATTCAGAGATAAATCGATGGTTTTGCGCGACTTGCTGGTCTTATATTGACGAGCCTGCGGTAAGACGAAACAAGGAGATCGAAACCAGGAAAACTACCATAGAAATAATGTCCTAAGCCTTTAACACATCGACACATAAAAATAGCCCTGACTGGTTGTCCCAATCAGGGCTATTCGTTTCTCCCGACGTGGAGTTCGAGAGATTATAGTGGTTGCGGGGGGCTGTATACGCTAGGATTGTATCTCAGGTTTTGGATCACCTAATTATATAGCAAATCGGCCAATTCTGAGCTGTTTTGGCGATTCAGAGATAGATTTTATGTCCAAAATGTCCGTCTTTTTTCAGCCTTAATATCTCTAACACTACTTTGTTAAAATATATTTTCGTTTACGATTATTTTCAAAAATTGTATTTATGTAAGTTTTGATTTTTCATAACTTATGTAAATACAATGCC
>JAGVOB010000133.1 GCA_020052955.1 Candidatus Omnitrophota bacterium
CTTGTCTGCGTCCTCGGCTGGTAGGTATTTCCATTCACTGAACGGGAATGATTCATTGCGTTCATAGACCGTGCCGTTGGGCTGTATGCAGTACGCGAAACAATCATTGCGGCTGGCGTCATATCCGGAACAGCAGAGAGACCCATCATCACGGTTGCTAAATTTTGCGGATTGAGACTTGCTACATATTTTCCGCCTTGAAACGAAAGCTCGATCTTACTCAAATCAATACCGTCCAGATTATCAATTGGTGAAGACGACGTTGATTTAGTATCAAGATTTAAAACGCTTATAATATTATCCGTTGTGGCTAAAATTATATTAGTCAGAAACTCTGGTCTTAGGCCATCAAAAGCCAATCTCCCAACATTGTTATCTTTCTTAGCATTATATAATAATGAACCCGCACCTCCGTAAGGTAACGCGATGACCTTCTTGCCATTTTCTAGGGCAGTTATGGCTTCATGCATAGTACCGCCTCTCCCGTTGAGCACAATAACCATATCTGCCACTTTTGATATGCCTATTCTTCTGTCATGCATATTTCTTCCTATGCCCTCAACATGATCTTGTCTCATTCCCTTGTATCCGCTATCAGGAGATATATTTCTCGGTAATAGTACAAAGAATCTGTCATCTTTACCAAATCCTTTATATACATCTACTCCAACACCGCTAACCCCACCGGTAAATAAATATCCTTTATCTCCAACATAAGTTCCTAAAGACTTGCCGAGTTCTATTCCTATATTAGATGAATATTCTTTTGTTGGCACTGCTGCCCCAATGATAGCAATTTTAATTCCAGGATATTTTTCCGAAATGACCCGTGCTTTATTGTTTATTTCCTTCATAGGAGTTGTTTTAATTATCTTGCTCTTAGGCGCATTAATAATTTCGCTAAGCAGATAGCTTGTACCTTGCCATCCTCTAATAGGATAGAACTCTATTCCTTCCATTAAGCCATGCTCTGCAGGCTTTGTTCCCACCGAAACCACTTTGGCGTCTTTCATCCACATTTCTCTGTCATCGCCATTCTCACCAAAACTATTACCAACAACCAAAATCTGTTTTGGATCAATTCCAGCACCTGCCTCTTTTTCTATTTCTTTAACATGAAACTTAACAGCATAGCTCTTATCTATTCCGCTAATGTTTATACGTATGGAGGTTCTGCCTATTTTTTTCAATACCAAAGGTAAATTTGCTTTGGCAAATTCATCGGATAGTTTATTGAAAATAATATCTCTTAAGCTCCTTCTTTCGTTTAAACGAACGATTATTTGTGCTTGACCATCAATAATGGTTGCGGGTTGAGCAAAGATTCTCCCTCTTAGATCTGTCAATGTTTTTTTCAATCCGGTTTCTTCTAAAACAGCGCTTATCATACGACGCCAGGCTAAATTCTGCTCAGATGACAAATGCGTTCTACTTACATCATAAAATGGTTCTTGTATAAGGTTCCCTGAATTATCAAATCCCCATGCTTGGCTTCCGGTGCAGGGATAAAGAATAAGATTTTGCAAAAGCGGCCGCTGTGCTTTTGGAACCTCATTAATAATATTTTGATTTAATTCGTCTAAACTTTGGACTGTAATCAAGGCAATGTGCATTCCTGCCTGCATAAGATAGAGAAGTTTATTTAATAGAGTCTTTGATATCGGCTTAAGTGTATTTGCAAGAGTTCCGTCTAAATCAAATATCCCAATTTTATAGGGTAGATTTGATTGGCCAGGGTGAGTATCCAAAGTTAACGACGGTTCATACACTGATTTAATTTTAATATACTCATCTCGCAACGATTTATAAAGGCTATCAGATAAATGAACACCCCTGGCATTAACATTGAATAGGATATTTTGAATATGAACTGTATCATCAAAATACGCTGGAGTATGGACTATTTTTTCGCTGCCAAATTCTTTTTTAATAAACCTTGGAATATCGTCATCTAAAAGAGCTGAATTAACAAATATTAGCATAGGGCCATTTACTTTATTTGCATCAAATGGCTTTACAAACTGTGTTTCTTTCCTTGCCTCCCTTGTGACTAAATCTAACCCACCCGGGTTCCAAAATTCCATAGAGTAGAATTCTTGTTTTCCAACTGGCTTGAAAACCCTTAGAAGCCTTCTTCTAAGCGTGACATAATCGTGTGTTTTTCTTATCTCAGCAATTAAACTTCCGCTAGCCTTTACTAAAATTTTAAACGCGTTTTCTCTATTTCCGCTTAAAATATCGTTGATTGCTATGATCAAATTGCGATAGCCAACATAAGCATCTGGATAACGGGAAGATTTTCTATCTTTTGGCCTTGCAAGCAAGTGTTGAGTGCCGTCCACTACAATGATAACGGGTTTTTCATTAATAATCCTATCGTATAAGTTAGGGCTGAATAAATCAGGCTTTATTAACTGAGGATTTTGGTGAGATTCAGTTGAACCAATACGGGCTGGATGGATCTCTACTCCTGCTTCGACAAGATCATCCAAGATAGGGCTTACTGCAAATCTTCCATAGCTTAAATTAGGAACAATCCATACATTGAATCCCTGAATTTTTGCTTGTTTGTAAACTTTTGATATGAATTGCATCAATCTAAGAGCTTCGTAAGCCGCATATTTAACCTCTTTTTTTTCTGTTTTATTCAATCCTACAGTAGACGCTTGTTTATTAGCATTCGCGATAATAGACAAATATTCTTGGTAACTATAGCGATGTTGTTGTTTTAAAGTTCTGTCGACTAATTCTCTGAACTTGGTGTATTCTAAATCAACATGGAGTGGATTATTAGTATCAAAGGCAATTTTACCTAGTTTTATATTTAAGCTTAAATTCTTCCAAGATAAGACGGTTGTATCTATTGAATTATTATCATGGGCAATAAGCGTTTTAATTAGATGTTTAGTTGGTTCAAATTTTTCGATTGTAAGTTTATATAAAGCATATAAAGCCATTCTATATTCCGAAGGGTTATTTACATAACCGGCTATCTCGGAAAACATTCCAAATGCCGGGGCAGGATTATATCCGGCTTTTAATAAATTAATGCTTAATAAAATTGCTTCATTAAATTCGACAATCGTTTTTGTTGACTTATCCACTACCGACATCAGATTTTTCAAGAACATTTGAGCATCAAAACGTTTTTGTATCAAAAGCTTCACATATTGTTCAATTAATTTTAAACTTTCAACGAATTTCTTCTTATCATTCGTTTTAGTTGAAATAGCGGTTGTTCCATATCTAAGAATCTCCTGTGGGCTTAACTTTGTTTTTGAAAAATAAGCAATAACGTTCGATATTTCGACCAATCTGCCATCTCGGGTATTCTGTGCCAACCAGGGAAGAATTTTGATAAGCGATTTATAAGGATCATTGCTTTTTAAGCTAAACCAAGGCACGACACGAACAGTTTTTATGAATAATTTGATACGTTCAAATGGTTTTAAGAAACTTATAGCCTGATTCATTTTTGAATATAGCCTGTATGCCCTTAAAAGCTTTATTGAAACAACAAGTCCTATAGCTAATAATGTTCTCCATGTGACAAGATTGGATGAATCGGTTAGCAATGTTATCGGGCTCGAACTTGGCTTATTGATTATATCTGTCAGAAGCCGATTAGTTGCTTTCCAGCCTTGATCAGAATAAGCCTCTACCCCTTGAGGAACTTTATTTTTGTCTTTATCACCAACGGATACTATCCGAGCATCTGGTATAATCATGCTTCTGTCACTTCCGTTATCGCCAAATTTATCACCTACGATAAGAACCTTCTTGGGTTCCACTTGACTTAATTTTATGAAGTGATCAACAGCTACTCCCTTATTTACTCCTTTTAATAGAATATTAATTGTTCTCCTGCCCATTGTTTCAATTTCCATTTCTGGCATAGAAAATTTTCCAGTCAGACCCTTCAATTCAACTTGTATTTTTTTTGCAATATTATCACGATTATTCTTATTATCCAAATGTATGGTTAGCTGTATTCCTCTATCTTTAACACCGGCTTTTTCATCTCCTAAAACACTCTGAACTGTTGTTTTTAAATATAGCCATTGTTCGTGAGTAATGTCAGATGAACGATTATAGATTGTTATGGGGTTATTACCTGAATCAAAGTTAGTTGCTTGAGCGCCTCTAGATGTATAAAGAAATAGACTTTTTAAAGAAACGCCGGCTTTAAATCTTCCTAAAATGTTAGATTTTACCTCTGACAAATCCTGAGAGGTAACGATGGCTATTCTAGTCCCTGCATTTAAAAATATTGCGATATTATCCAAAAGATCCTCATTTGCCGGTTCTAAAGTATCTGCCAAAGTTCCATCTAAATCAAAAATCATTGCATCGTAAATTGGTTTTACTTTTATAGGCTGCGTCTGCGGATGTGGCTTTAGCTCAGTCGGTTCTTCATAGAATAATTTTCTATATTCTTTTGCTGATTTATTTACCTCATATTCAAGCCCATGCGATAAATATATCCCAACGCCGTTTATTGCAAATGACGTAGCTTTTATTATGTCTTTATCGTCATAAAAAGCTGGGGTATGCGGTGATTCTAATTTAGCCCAATCTCTTATTTTTTGAGGGATATCATCGTGCATTAATACGCCATTTACGAATATAAGTGCTGGATTATCATCTAATTTTTGTGGATCAAAAGGCATGATTTCTTGAATTTCTTTCCTTGCTTCCCTAACGACTAATTGCAATCCACCCGGATTCCAAAATTCCAAGGAATATGCATGGTTTCCATTAGGACTTCTTTTTAGCTTTTCAGCTAATTCCTTATAATTTAGGTCAGTTCTTAAGGAATTTAAAAAATCTTGGTTAATCTTAACTTTGTCTAAAAATTCTTCTGGCTTCATTCGATTAACATCATTCATAACTGCAATAAAATTTCTATAGCCAATATAAGCATCTGGATAACGGGAAGATTTTCTTTCCTCAGGCCTAGCTAATAAATGTTGTGTTCCATCTACAACAATGATTACCGGTCCATCTTTCATAATTTTTTCATATTCTTCATCACTAAATAGCCCGGGTTTTATATAGTTTGGATGATTATGGCATTCACTCGATCCTATTTTTGCATAATGAATCCCTGTGCCGAGTTTCCCTAATTCACCTAAAATTGGGCTTATCGAAAATTTACCATAAGATAAATTAGGGACTACCCAAATTGGCCTTTTTGTATTATTTTTAATGGCTTTGATAAAATCTAACAGCCTAAAAGCTTCGTACGTGGCTATCTTGATTTCGGCATATTCTTGGTTGTTTAAACTGGATGGATTGGCTGAACCTCTGAATTTGTTAATTACAGAAATATAGCTCTCATAAGATGAATTTGAATTTACCTGGCTCGCTATTTTAACGTAAGTTGTATATTCTAGGTCTGCGTGGAGAGGGATATTTATATCAAAGGTTAGATTGCTATTTTTGAAGTTAGATATCGTGGATTGCCAAGAAGAAACAAGGTCGCCTAATTCAGCTTGGCTAGTGGTTTTTTGCGCAACTTCAATTATCAGCTGCGTGGGAAGTATTGCATTTTGGATCAGCGTTTGAACAATGTTTAATACCTTAGCAACTTGTTCCTTGCTTTTTCCTTTTATCCAATCTGGTTTGATAAAATCGCGCGAGCTTACGTTTTGCCATTTTTTATTGTCCAATTCTTTTGTGATATTTGTTAGGGCCTTGAAAATCTCAATATTTCCAAATTCATCCAATTTACCGAAAACTTCAAACATTGATTTTTCATTTTTAACCGTATTGATATATTGAATATTTTGCTGTAGAAAACCGTCTGATTTTTCAGCGATAGAAAATAAATACGGAGAAAACTGGATAGATGAATCCAAAAGTATCCTTGTTTCAAGTAGCGTATCTAAACGTTGAGCTATATTTTTATTTGTTTTAATAATATCCTGAATAATATCTTTCAAAACCTCTGGGTTGATATTTACATTTAAAGCGTCTGACGAAAACTTACATAGAATTTTAAACGTAGCGAAATCTCTTGATGTTTCAGCAAGAAATCTAGACAAACTGTTTGTTTTAATTTTTGTTGAAGCTTCAAAAGAATGTAATATGGGATATATCGCTTCTAGGATCTTGATCCCATCCTCGAATTCTTTATCATTTATTGTATTTTTTGTTAAGAACACAACGCCGTACTGCAAAGCATTTTCAGAATTATAGCCTATCTTATTTAAAGTAATCACAAAATCTGCAACTAACTTCAATCTTCTGGATTCAAATTCGTGTGATATGGTCGAAAAACCTTCATTGAGAACTTTAAACATATTAACAACATCGAATCCAGCTTTTTTAGTTGCAATTTTAGCTGTCTTCCTTAATCTAATCCTATCTCTGAAAGAAAGCTCACCGAAAAACCCTTCAGGGTTCGAATAACTCAAAAGTTGTTTATAGTTAGCACTTATTTTGCGATGTCTGCTGTATAAAATTGCGAACCATATACCTAAACCAATTCCTAAAATACCTAACACATACGGATGAGCATCGACAGCGTAACTTAATAAATAATTTTTTACTTTTTCTCCGGACGGTCCATCTTTGTAAATAGCGCGTAATACTTTTGCTTTTGTATGCCATCCCCAGCTAAAAAATAAATTTTCTTTAAGCGATTGAGCAGCGTCTTCCCCGATTTTTTCCAATACCGATTGCGCCGCTATTCGAACGCGTTCATTTTTATCTTCTAACAGTGTAATTACTGGCGTAATTACTGGCTTCCCCATGCCGGATATCCTGCTTACTGATTTATCCCTGAGTTCTGAAGCAAAATATACATCATAATAGATAAAACCTACCTTGAGTGTTCTTATCCACAAATCTACACTATTTGTCTTTTCGGCAATCCCCATAAGAACACGCGCGTATTTTATCTGAGTATCATTGCCAATCTCACTGTCCTCCATAACCTTCGTTATATAGGGTACGGCCGGCTCACCTATCTCTATTAATCCCGCGATATCATCGTAATCCCCATATTCCCCTAATTTATTGATTAAATGAGTTATCTTTTCAACTTGTTGCTGATGTATATTTTGCACAATCTTACGCAGCTTTTCTTTTCGCTCATCTGCCGAAATCTCATTGATCGTCACAGGGCGATCTAAATTCATCTCCGCTTTTGATGGTACTGCAAAAGCTAAAAATAAGGCTAATAAGATAGCACTAAATAACTTTTTACCTTGATTTATGATTTCCAATATCTTGCGAGTACCTATTTTATTCTTAGCTCCAACTAATTCTTGTGAAGTTTTAATGCCTCCAATCGCATGACGGCCTACTGAAATTGCAGGGGATCCCAGGAGGGCCTCTGCCATATCTAAATCAGTGCCATTTTCACCAAAAGCATCTCCGACTATCAATATTTTTTCTTGAGAAATTTTTTGCTCCAGGACATGATTGTAAAAATGCAACGCGGCATCACCTTTATTATTCCCAATGAGCATTATATGAATAGTATGCCTACCAGCGGTCCTCGGTACCAAATTCATGCCTTGTTTCTTAAACACTTCTTTTAACTTATCCATTGCTTTATTTCTATCAACAATATTAATAACCGTGAAAGATCCCTCTCTCCAGCTAATCTTAGCCTCAGGGCCAACGTTGGAGCGTATTACTTCTTCAACTTCATCAAATCTATTATCTAGAACTGAACCTCTAGTGTTGTCGTATATACTGATTAAACTTCCATTTTTATCAAATTGATACGCTTTAGCCCCAAAGACTGGATAAACCGTGACATCGGATAATAAATATTTATCTGGAACTTTGCTAATAATATACTGCTGTATTTCTTTTATCCCTTGAGCCGTTACCAAGGCGATTTTTACCCCATTTTTTAATGCAAGCAATAATTGCTCCAACACGTCATGATCTATATGAGCCACCGTATCGGTTAAAGTATTATCGATATCAAAGATTATGGCATCATAGGGTTTCGGTTTTTGCAATGCCCCTATTCTGGATATGAATTGCTGATTTATTTCATCTAAAATTTTGATTCGCTGCTCTTTTTCAAAATAGTTATTCAACTTAACCTGTTCAATTAATCTTTCTTTTATGGATTCAAACTTTGCTATATCTGTTTCTTTTAGACCTTTTTCGAGGTCTCCCATAATCTCCTGCTCTGACTTGATTGCTTCGGCCCTGCTGGATTCCAATGCCATCTTAAACTGTTCTTTCGCTAAGCCTATTAACAGCTCTTTATCCGGGGTACCAAGAAGACCATCATTGATTATTTTTGTTTCTAAAGATTGGTAAATTTCTTTCAAATTTGAGTCAGAGTAGTAGACCTTAAATAATTCAGGCAAAGCATTCCTTATTTCATTTATTTCTTTTTCTTTTTTCTCTGATGAGGACTCATCGGCAACTCTTTTTGTCTGCGGTTCTATGGAAGAAACAACAGAGGCCGGTGGTTCAACAAAAACCTGCTGCGTTTCTGCCTTAGGGGCCCCTTCTTTGGCACCAGCGGGTGTTCCATCTTTTTCCACCACTACCGACTGATCAGAAACAGGCATAGCTTGCGGCTTAGACGCTTCAGGTACTGCTTGTGGTTGAGATGAAGTTATGGACTTGGATGGTTTTTCTTTCTGCCTTTTAATATATCTATATGTTAAATAAATAATCCCGGCAACGGCAATTGTCATTCCTATCCCAGCTAAAAGTGTGAAGTGATTTTGCGCCCAAGTGATTGCATTTTCTGTTATTCCAGGCTCTATTTTTGTTTTAGGCGTTGGGGTGGGCATAGCCGGTACTGGCAATGCAGGCGCCGGTGGGGGCACTTGAGTAACTTGCGTTGTCTGCTGAGTGATTGAAGAAACATCCCTTTGGGTTCCAGCCTGGATATGGTTCATGGCCTGATAAGAATCACCTGCATGGCCTGGGAGCTTATGCCAATTCGTCATAGCGGAACCTTTCGTTCCCCACAATTTCTCACCTGACTTCATGAAAAACTTCGCAACAATATGGCCCCAAGTATCCCCGTGCTCTATACTTAAAATATTACCTTTTAAGGTGGCGGCAAAAGATTCCATAGGTGCAACCAATGAAACAAATGTAAATATACTAACCGCCAAGACTTTTTTATTCAGCCATTCGAAAACTTGCCCTGCTTTTTTGAAGATACCTAGCAAAAAAGCAACTCTTTCCAAGATAGCATTTGAATGCATCTTTTCACGCCCTGTAATTGGGGATGAGGTGTAGGCTGTGAACTGCGATGTCGCGGATCTTGTCTGCGTCCTCGGCTGGTAGGTATTTCCATTCACTGAA
>JAGVOB010000028.1 GCA_020052955.1 Candidatus Omnitrophota bacterium
CAATTCCTGTTGACGCAGAGTATTTGCTGTGTTATGTTATTGTTTAAATTTTAAACAGAGGCCCGCCTTTCCTACTGTGAAGAGAAGCTACAAAGCAAGAAAGGGCGGGGTTAATTCGTACGCCACAGGGATAGACCATCCTAAACCTTTAAGGATGGGTCTTAGGCAGACTCATTAAGGGAGGTGCTAAAATGGATGAGATACTAGAGATATTAGAAAAGAATGCAAAATTAACGCCAGGAGAGATTGCAAAGCTTACAAAGAAGAATGTTATCAAGGTAAAACAGAAGATAAAGGAATATGAAAAAGAAGGGGTAATTCTAAAGTATAAGGCCGTCATAAATAGGGAATTGGTAAAGGACGCAAACAGCGAGGCAAGAGCGCTCATAGAGGTTAATATTGTCCCGCAGAAGGATGTGGGCTTTGACAGAATTGCAGAAAGGATTTATTCTTTTAATGAGGTGACGAGTTGTTATCTTGTTTCCGGGACATATGATCTCTTGCTTGTTGTGGAGGGCAAGGATATACATACGGTAAGCAGGTTTGTTGCCGAAAAGCTATCTCCCATGGAAAATGTGCGCGGAACCGTAACCCATTTTTTGCTTAAGAAATATAAAGAAGATGGAGTAATCTTGAAACATAAGGAAGAGAATAAAAGGATACCGATATCGTATTAAAGAGTTATTGGGTTTTTAGGGTTATAGAGTTATAGGGTTATGAAAATCAGCAGATTTGAAGACCTAGAGTGTTGGCAGGAGGCAAGAGAATTAGTTAAGATGGTATATGAAGCAATAACTAAAAGTGAGAAATTTAAACGAGATTATAGACTAAACACTCAAGCAACACATGCTTGTGTTTCTGTAATGTCTAACATTGCGGAAGGATTTTCTCGACACTCAAATAGAGAGTTTATTCAGTTTCTCTACATTTCAAAATCTTCTGCATCAGAAATTCAAAGTATATTTTATGCAGCACAAGATCAATCTTATGTAAATCAAGAAACTTTTAATAAAGTATATAACCAAGCAGATAAAATTTCTAAGATGAACTCTAATTTAATCAAATACCTTGCCTCACAACCCAAAAAACTCAAGTAACTCAATGAACCCAAGTAACCCTATAACTCATATAATTTCTAATAAAGTCCAAAATATGCAGCCTTCCGGGATAAGGGCATTCTTTGACCTTGTGCTTGGGATGAAGGAGGTTATATCCTTAGGAGTCGGAGAGCCTGATTTTGTCACTCCGTGGCAGATACGCGAGGCGGGGATATATTCCCTGGAGCAGGGTTTTACTTCTTACACCTCCAATAAAGGGCTTTATAAACTGAGGTTAAGCATTGCCCGTTATCTTAAAAGCAGGTATAATCTTGCATATGATGCGGATGAAGAAATTCTAATTACCGTCGGCGTAAGCGAGGCTCTGGACCTGACATTACGTGCTATTATAAATCCGGGCGATAAAATTCTGATTTCTACTCCAAGCTATGTATCATATGGCCCTGTTACGGAGTTAGCGGGCGGCACACCTGTATATATTGATACCAGGAAAAATAATTTTAAGCTTACAGCTAAAACCCTGAAGAAATACGTTGATATAAAACCCAAGGCAATAATTCTGAATTATCCTACGAATCCCACGGGGGTTTCATACACCAGAAAAGAACTAAATGAAATTAATGGAGTCCTGCTCAAGCATAAAATACTCTGTATAAGTGATGAAGTCTACGGGGATCTGACATATGATTTTGAGCACACTCCATTTGCTACGCTTTCCGGAGCGAAGAGTAATACTATTTACCTTGATGGATTTTCTAAAAGCTATGCTATGACCGGTTGGCGCGTGGGTTTTGCATGCGGGCCAAAAGGGATAATACAGGCTATGACCAAGATACATCAGTATACTATAATGTGCGTTCCGATAACTTCTCAGATGGCGGCATGCGAGGCGCTTGAAACCGGAAGGCGCTCAGTCGAAGAGATGAAGAACGAATATAAAAGAAGAAGGGAGTTTATAGTCAAGGAGTTAAACCGCCTTGGCCTTAACTGTTTAAAACCTGACGGAGCATTTTATGCTTTTGCCTCCCTAAAAAAGACAGGTATGAAATCTTTAGATTTTGCGGAGAGGCTGCTTAAAGAACAAAAAGTAGCTGTTGTTCCGGGAACTGCTTTTGGTAAAGAATTTGATGATTATATTCGCATATCATATGCGTCGAGTTTTGAAAATTTAAAAGAGGCATTAAGTAGAATGGATAAATTTTTAAAAAAGTTGCACAAACACAGTAGTAAAAACAGAGAGGATTGACCCTGGAGATTTGGGGTCATTTAAAAGGTATATCCCTCGTCCGCCACAAATTATGGTGGGCTAGGGATTAATTCGTCCGCCTCGGGCGGACTCATTAAGGAAGATAATACAATAAAACATATCCCTTGCTTAAAGCGCTCTCAAAATTTCCACAAGGAAATTTTGAGGCAAAGCTCGGGATTAATTCCGACATATAAGTTATCTCGTCCGCCTAGGGCGGACTTCATAACTTATGTCGTCATTAAGGAGGCAGTAATGGCTAAAAAAACAAAAGCAGATATTTTAAAATTAGTCAAAGAGAACAAGGTAAAATTTATCCGCTTGTGGTTTACTGATGTTTTGGGTTTTCTTAAAGGGTTTGCTATTACGATTGATGAATTGGAGGGCGCACTTGATGAGGGCATGGGTTTTGACGGGTCCTCCATTGAGGGTTTCGCGCGTATAGAAGAGTCCGATATGATTGCAAGGCCGGACCCTGATACATTTGCTATACTTCCATGGCGTTCGGGAGAGGACTTTAGCGTGGCGAGAATGTTCTGCAATATATATGAACCAAGCGGCAAGCCTTTTGAAGGAGACCCAAGATACGTTTTAAAACGCAATTTAGAAAGAGCCAGAGCAAAGGGTTTTACCTACTATGTAGGACCTGAATTAGAGTTTTTCTATTTTAAAGATAGCCAGATTCCCCAGCCCCTTGACCAGGGAGGATATTTTGATTTAGTGCCTCTGGATGTGGCTCAGGATTTAAGGCGGGATACGATTTTGACAATGCAGTCTTTAGGAATTAAAGTTGAGTACAGCCACCACGAGGTTGCGCCAAGCCAGCATGAGATTGACCTGCGCTATAGTGATGCTCTTACAATGGCTGATAATGTAATGACATACCGCCTCGTAGTAAAGGAGATTGCCCGTAAACACGGGGTATATGCTACATTTATGCCCAAGCCGATTTTTGGAATTAATGGTTCAGGAATGCATACGCATCAATCGTTATTCAAAAATGACAAAAATGCATTTTTTGACATAAAGGGAGAATATTATCTTTCGGAGATGGGTAAGGCCTATACAGCAGGCCTGTTAAAACATGCTCCGGAGATTACCTCTATAACCAGCCAGTGGGTAAATTCCTATAAACGTCTGATTCCGGGTTATGAGGCGCCTGTTTATATTTGCTGGGCTCAGATGAACCGTTCTGCGTTGATACGTGTTCCGATGTATAAGCCCGGAAAAGAGAAGGCAACGCGCATTGAATACCGCTCGCCTGACCCTGCTTGTAATCCATATTTGGCTTTTTCGGTTATGCTTGCCGCAGGCCTGGAAGGTATTGAGAAAAAATATAAATTAGCAGCACCCGCAAATGATAACATATATCATATGAGCGAAGAGGAAAAGCTTAAAGCCGGTATAAAATCCCTGCCAGAAGATTTACTTGAAGCAATTAAGCTAACAGAGAACAGCAAGCTTGTTAAAGAATGCTTAGGAGGGAAGGTTTTCGAGTATTTTATCCGAAATAAAAAACTTGAATGGGACGAGTATAAAGCACAGGTAACAGGTTACGAGGTGCAGAAATACCTGCCCATACTTTAATCGAAGCGCAGAAATCCCCAGTTTTCAAACTGGGGATGCCCGCCTTATGGCGAGGTCTCACCTCCGGTGGAAATGCGCAAAGATTATCCCGACGAGTGCTGGGAAATTATCTCAAGAGAATTTCCCAGCATTTTACGAGTCGGGAGCAACTAGAGAAACCATGGGCTTTAGCCCGTGGAGGTTCATTAGGGATAAATAATACAAGTCTTAGGATAAAATCCGTTAGGGTTAGTCCCTTCCTTAAGTAGAATTAGGCCCGACCTTAATGGGAAGAGGTCGGCCTATCCCTTCTGGATTAGGAAGGACTATCCTTTCTGGATTAGAGGCCTGCCTATATATTAAGCAATAATTTTGTTGACATATATTATTTTGTTGTTATAATTGCCTAAAAATTAGGCAACTGCAATACAACGAGGTATTGAGCTATAGAAAGAACTTTAGACAAAGGCGTCCTAAAGAAAAGGATGCCTTTTTTGTTTGAAAACGCATCCCTTGCCTAAACACTTGAAGATTTCTTCGAAATCTTCTGCGTAGGCTTCGGGATAAATTCGTGCAGATAACTTACCTCGTGCTTTGCACTCCGTAAGTTATGCACTCATTTAAGGAGGGTAAAAAATGATTCAGTGGCCAAAGTCTAATGATGCTTTAGGGACAGTAAACAGGGGTAACCCTGCAGAGAGCGGTTTGTGTACGTTATGCCGTGTAGACTGCGCGGGTAAATGTGAAACATGGCTATCAAGTCTTAGAGGAAGAAAGATGCTTTATCCTAGAGACTTTAGCTTTGTTACTGCAGGAAGCGCTAATACCTGCCATGTAGGTGTTTCTTACAATTCATTGCGTATAAATGGCTATAACTATGGAGTTAATGGTCTTCCTAAGGGGTTATCCAATTCAGAGGATGATTGTATTTTTCCCAACGTGAATATTGAGACCGAATTCGGACAGAAGCTTAAAACCAAGGCAAGGGTTCCTATCATGACAGGCGCATTGGGCTCAACATTTGTTGCTGCTAAATACTGGGAATCCTTTGCAGTGGGCGCGGCGCTGGTCGGTTTTCCTATAGTAGTAGGAGAAAATGTGGTAGGCATTGATCAGCAGGCAGAAATAAAAAATGGAAAGATTATTAAAGCTCCGGAACTTGACAGGAGAATAGAAACTTTTCTGCGTTATTACGATGGCTATGGCGCAATTATCGTTCAAATGAACGTGGAAGATACGCGTAACGGCGTCGCAGAATATGTAATCGGGAAATACGGCGATAAAGCAATTATTGAACTTAAATGGGGCCAGGGAGCCAAGGATATCGGCGGCGAAATCCAGGTTACCAGCCTTGACTATGCTATTTTCCTGAAAAAAAGAGGTTATGTGGTTGACCCGGACCCAACGCTTCCGGAAGTTCAAGAGGCATTTAAGCATAAGGCGATAAGGTCATTTGCACGCCACAGCCGCTTAGGTTATACAAGCCTCAAATCAGCAGATGCGGTAAGAGAGAATTTCATGAAGGCAGTCAGCTATCTGCGTAAAATCGGATACAAGCGTATCTCCTTAAAGACCGGCTCCTATGGAATGGAGGCCTTGGCTATGTCAATAAAATATGCTACCGAGGCAAAGCTTGACCTTCTGACAATCGATGGTTCGGGAGGCGGAACCGGAATGAGCCCCTGGAATATGATGGAGACCTGGGGAGTGCCGTCTATACTTCTACATTCAAAAGCCTATGAATATGCCAGGATTCTTGAGGGTAAAGGCAAGCAAGTGGTGGATATGGCTTTTGCCGGAGGCCTTGCTCGGGAAGATCATATATTCAAAGCATTGGCATTGGGAGCGCCGTATGTAAAACTGGTTTGCATGGGTAGAGCGCTTATGATACCAGGGTTTTTAGGCTCAAACATTGAAGGTGCGCTGGAATCTTCGGTAAAAGAAAAGGTGCACGGAAACTGGGATAAGCTTCCTGCGTCAGCGGCAGAATTTGGAATGACACCTGATGAGATTTTTGCCGGTTACTATGATGTTCAGAAAAAAGTCGGCAAAGGAGAAATGAAGAATATTCCATATGGCGCAATTGCCGTATGGACTTTGTCGGATAAACTTGCAGCAGGGGTGCAGCAGTTGATGGCAGGCGCCAGAAGATTCTCGCTTTCAGCAATTAGCCGGGATGATATCTTTTCTGCAAACCGTGAAACTGAAAAAGAAACCGGGATACCTTTCATCACAGATATGGACGATAATAAGGCAAAGAAGGTTCTAAAGTCCTAGACTTTTTATCCCGGATTTTTCAATAGAAAAATCAGCCCCGAGCGATAGCGAAGAGCCGCACGGACAAATTCGACGAGAATTTGTCCAGTTTTGCGGGGTATCCCAAATTTTGAAGCCGCACAAAATAATGCCTGCCCGCCTTTGGCGGGCGAGAAAAATCTGGGATTACCTTGCCCTGGTCAATCTGCACCCAGAAATTCTGTAGGAATTTCGGGTACTAAAGTCCTGGGAATGTTATACATTCCTCAGGGAAAGATTGC
>JAGVOB010000001.1 GCA_020052955.1 Candidatus Omnitrophota bacterium
ATTTGAATATAACCACCTGAGGAAACATGGAGGCTTGAATTATGAAACACCTTTTGATAAACTCCAAAAAGTTACCGAATTAGTGAGCTAGTACAACGGAGAATCCGCCCCCCTTCTAAACCTTTACTTTGTTACTTCTTGCAGTTACCGTAAACCGTCTTTAGAATGGATGATCAGACGTCCAGCCGCTATACCATAGTTCACTACTGCATACAGCGCTCGCACCAGCACAATTTGTATCAGACTGGCTACAATCTACTATTGTGTTTACAGGAGCATCCGAATAAACAACATCTGTTACATCCGAATCCCCATTTCTATCAAAATTAGTACAATAATTTTTATTTCCGCCATTCTGACTTGTACCGGAGGACATGATAGTCGTGCCGCTGCCTTCATTGAACTTCCAGTAACCTATTGCACCATTTGTAATACCACAAGTACCCCCCATCCCGAGTGGGCCGGACATACACTGTTGAATCATAGCCAGTGACCTTGCATTATTCCAGAACCTCACTTCATCAATAATACCTTCTAATCTGGTCCCTGCATCAACAGAAGTACCCATAACATCTGCCCATCCCATTGATGAACGGCCTATCTGTTCGCTATTTGCTGTACTCTCTCCGGGATAGACGCCTGCCCTGCAATCTTTGAATACCCCATTTACATAAATATCCATGTGGGGCGCTCTTGCCTCAGCGCCATTCTGGTCTATTGCTGAAGCGGCCCAGGAGCCGCCTGAAACAGGTTTTGTTGCATACTTAAGTGTTCTGTTAGTAGCATCATAATAAGCCATATGTAGATATGGCGTTCCTGCTGTATCTCTCTTTATGGAGGTGAATGAGCCTACATCTCCTGTGGTATCCACTGTTGTCTTAGTCCAGTTACCAGCAGTCGTACATGTTGAGCTGCATGTCGCATAATTGAGGTTACCGTTAGTAACATCATAATAACTAGTATGTAAGTATGGAGTAGAAGTAGCATTTACAGTTATGGATGCGTATTTGCCTGTAATTCCCACACTGTCCACCACTATCGCAGTACTCCAGGAGCCGCCTGTAACAGTCTTTGTTGCATACTTGAGGTCATTATTGTCGCCAGAAGTCATATAAGCAACATGGATATAAGGTGTAGCCGCTGAGTCTATCGCTATAGAGGTCCATTTATATGAATTACCGCCGCTGGGGTCATTCTCTATATTAGTTATGGTCCAGTTAGAAGGAGTACTACATGATGCAGCGCATGTCGCATACTTGAGCTGATCACTCCAACTACCAGTCCATTGATGATAAGAACCATAAGCCATATGTAGTACATTGGAAGCATCTATTGCCAAAGATGGAAATGACAATTCTTTTGATCTATTAACTGATGTTATATCCGCTCCAACGACGGTTTGGGTTGCCACTGTCGCACAATTCCAGTTTGTGTTACCAGGGCAATTCCCCGTTCCTGCAACAACTCCGCTATTTGTCGCATACCTGATACTTAAAGTATACCCTGCGTCCGCATTAGCCTGATAATAATGATATGCAATATGCGGATTATTTGAGGAGTCTTTTGCTATGGAGCTTAAGTAACCTGCCCTCCCAACTCCGGTATTTTGATCTATCGCGGCAACACTCCATGAACCTCCTGTAACAGTCTTTGTTGCATACTTAAGACCATTAACCTCATCAACATAACTAATATGTATGGATGGAGTAGCTGCTGTGTCTATCACTATTGAGGGCTGTCTTACATCTGTGCTCCCAGTGCTCTCTATTACTGTCTTCACCCATGCGCCTGAGGCATTAGTGATATAGTTAAGACTGGCATTACCATAATAAGCGATATGTTGTTTGTTTGCGGCATCTATTGCTATAGCAGTCCCATTACCCACTGCTCCACATACAGTATGCACACCGGTGTGATCCGCATCAGCAAGCACACTCGCAACATGAGTCCAGCCCAAGGCATTACTAACAGTAAACCCGCTGTTAACCATGTAGGAAGTTGAAGAAACATCCCTCCTCTTCATAGCAAACTTCAACTGGCCATCAACAAAAAGCACACAACCACTATAATCATCAGCGCGTGAAAAAATACCGCCATGTAATGTGCTATACGGGGTAGTGGTTGCACTCTTTATCCAACTCTCAAGAGTAAGTGAGGTTAAATCATTAAGCCTGGGGGTACTTTTACCCAAGCTAACAGACCCTACATCTTTGAAAGAAAAATAATATTGACTATTGCCAGCTACCCATGCAGCGCCTCCTGAACCTTGTTGAACCCAGTAGGTTTGCCAAGTTGGGCCAAGAAAAGGCTCAGTACCTCCACTTCCTCCATCTCCTGGATTATACCATGTACCCGAAACCCACACGACACCTAGACCCGTTCCACCTGTTGCAGCCCAATAAGTAGCCCATGCACCAGAGATAGGCCGATTACCAGCAGCAGCTTGATGGTTTAAAATACATCTATAATCATTCCCATCTGTACCTATAACTACAGCTGCAGCGCTCCCAGCTACATGGTTTTTAATAGCAGTATAGTTCAGCCCATTTCTACCAAGCACTACAGAAGCAGCAGCAGGCCACGGACGAGGAGCCTGGTTAAAATCAAGTGCATATGTACCGTATTCAGAAACCGTTTGAGTCTTTGTCCCGGGTCCTGAACCACAGCCTGAAATTAAAAAGCTAAGACTTATACTTAAAATAACGAATATTAAGAATATTGACAATTTCATTGCGGCCTTATCCCATTTCGCAGGATTCATTTTACTCCCCCTTTTCTTAAAATTAGTATTGTCAAAAATTAACCACAGAGAACACAGAGAAAATTATGAAATATTTTATTTTGCCACAGATTTTCACAGATATACACAGATATTTTTTATTTTTTAAAAATCTATTAAATCTGTGTCCATCTGTGTCCAAAACAAGTCTGTGTCTGTCTGTGGCTATCTTTCTCCGTGCCTCTGTGCCCTCTGTGGTTTCATATTTTTTCCCTCTTTTTCATAAAACTTTTGACATTACCCAATTAAAATCGATTCGCCCAAATGCTGTAGTAAGTCCCATCCCACTGGCTCCATACTGCTATGGCATTGCTACTTGCATCTATAGAAATCTGAGGGACAGAAGCAGTTCCTACAGCAGTCTCAAGGATCCCTGCTGTGCCCCATCCGGTACCTGATGTATAACGATTCGCATAGATGCTGTCATAAGTCCAATCCCACTGGCTCCATACTGCAACGGCATTGCCGCTTGTTGCATCCATAGAAATCTGAGGGACAGAAGCATTTCCTGTAGCGCTCTCAATGAGCGCTGCTGTGCCCCATCCAGTCCCTGCTACATAACGATTCGCATAAATGCTGTAGTAAGCATCCCACTGGCTCCATACTGCAATGGCATTACCGCTTGCATCCATAGAAATCTGAGGGACATAAGCACTTCCTGCAGCGGTTTCAAGGAGCACTGCTCCTGTCCATCCTGATGCATAACGATTCGCATAGATGCTGTTGGTGTAGTTTGGGGCCCCATCCGGCTGGCTCCACACTGCAATGGCATTACCGCTTGCATCCATAGAAATCTGAGGGTAATAAGTATCACCTATAGCGGTCTCAAGGAGCACTGCCCCGCCCCATGCCCCTGCTGCATAACGATTCGCATAGATGCTGTAGTAAGTCCCATCCCACTGGCTCCATACTGCAATGGCATTTCCGCTTGCATCCATAAAAATCTGAGGGTCAAAAGCAATTTCTGAAGAGGCCTCAAGGAGCACTGCCCCGCCCCATGCCCCTGCTGCGTAACGATTCGCATAGATGCTCCAGTAAGTCCCATCATTCTGCCTCCATACTGCAATGGCATTGCCGCTTGCATTCATAGAAATCTGAGGGACCAAAGCATTTCCTGCAGCGGCCTCAAGGAGCACTGCTCCTGTCCATCCTGCTGCATAACGATTCGCATAAATGCTGTTGGCGGTCCCATCCGATTGCCTCCATACTGCAACGGCATTACCGCTTGCATTCATAGAAATCTGAGGCACAGACGCATCTTCTGCACGGGCCTCAATGAGACCTGCTCCTACCCATCCGGTGCCTGCTACATAACGATTTGCATAGACGTTGTTTGTCCAAGGAGCATACTCCTGGGTCCATACTGCAATGGCATTGCCGCTTGTTACATCCATAGAAATCTGAGGCACAGAAGTAGTTTCTGCAGCGGTCTCAATGAGCGCTGCTGTGCCCAAGACCTGAGGCGGAGGTGTTCCTGTGGTACTACTTATCTCCTGAGCATTGCTGCCACAACCAAGAAAAACAAAAGGCAAAATAACGAATATTAAGAATATTGACAATTTCATTGTAGCCTTTTCCCATTTCAAAAGATTCATACTGTCCTCCTTTAACGTACTTTTATAGATATAGATAATGCAAAAAGTATAAGTTACGGTATAAATTTTTGTCAATGGAGAAATTCCTTAGATGTTGAACCTCCATAGATTAAAAAAGGGGGACGGATTCTCCGCCCCCCTTCTAAACCTTTTCTCTGTTACTTCTTGCAGCTACTGTAAACTGTCTTTAGAACGGATGATCAGACGTGTAGCCGCCATACCATAGTTCACTGCTGCATACAGCGCTCGCACCAGCACAATTTGTATCAGAACTGGCACAATTTACTATTGTGTTTGCAGGAGCATCTGAATAAACAATATCTGTTACATCTGAATCCCCATTTCTATCAAAATTAGTACAATAATTTTTATTTCCGCCATTCTGACTTGTCCCAGAGGATGTGACAGTCGTGCCGCTGCCTTCATTGAACTTCCAGTAACCTATTGCACCGGAAACGCCGCAATTACCACTCAATCCAAGGTTTTCGGACATACACTGTTGAATCATAGCCAACGGCCTTGCATTATTCCAGAACCTCACTTCATCAATAATACCTTCTAATCTGGTCCCTGCATCAACAGAAGTACCCATAACATCTGCCCATCCTACTGATGAACGGCCTATCTGTTCGCTATTTGCAACATTCTCTGCGGGATAGACGCCTGCCTCACAATCTTTGTATACCCCGTTTACATAAATATCCATGTGAGGCGCTCTTGCCTCAGCGCCCTTCTGGTCTAATGTTGAAGCAGTCCATGAGCCGCCTGCTGCAACTTGTTTTGTTGCATATTTAAGTGTTCTGTTAGTAGCATCATAATAAGTAAGATGGAGAAGCGGCGTTCCTGCTGTGTCCCTCCTTATGGAGGTAAACGTGCCTACACTTCCTGTGCTGTCCACTGTTGACTTAACCCAAGCGCCGGTAATATTGGTGGCATACTTAAGGTCAGCGGTAGTAGCATTATAATAACTAATATGTGCAAAATTTGAAGCATCAATAGTTATGGATGGGTATCTGCCTGTATCTGTTACGTCGCCCGCCCCGGTCACCGAATCGTCCACTGTCGCTTTACTCCAGGCGCCGCCTACAAGAGTTTTTGTTGCATATATGAGGTCACTTGCATCAACATAATTCCACATAATAGAATAATAAGCAATATGGACATTTGTTGTGCCTACCGCTATAGATGTATCCTTATAAAGCCCATTACCGGCGAGGTCCTGTTCTACAACCGATATGGTCCAGTTAGCAGGAGTACTACACGTTGCAGTGCATGTCGCATACCTGACATATACCGGATAATAGCCGGTATATGTATCATTATAAGAAGTATAGCTCATATGCAGTCTATCTGCTGCATCTATTGCCAGGGATGGAAATGATAATTCTTTTTGTTTGGAAGCCGTTAGTACATCAGCACCAAGGACGGTCAGGCTGCTCACTGTCGCACAATTCCAGTTTGTGTTATAGCAAGTCCCAGCTCCCGGGGTTACTCCGCTATTTGTCGCATACCTGATACTTATAGTATACCCTCCGTCCGCATTTACCTGATAATTATGATAAGCAATATGCGGTTTATTTGAGGAGTCTTTTGCTATGGAGCTTAAGTAACCTGCCTCCACAGGCAACACGCCATTATCTATCAAGGTAGTACTCCATGAACCGCCTGTAACAGGCTTTGTTGCATACTTAAGGCCATTTTTCTCATCAGTATAACTAATATGTATGGTTGGAGTAGCTGCTGTGTCTATCACTATAGAAGGCCTCTTGCCTACATCTGTGCTCCCAGTGCTCTCTATTACTGTCTTAACCCATGAGCCTGAGGCATTAGTTTCATAGTTAAGACTGGCATTGCCATAATAAGCAATATGTTGATAGTTTGAGGCGTCTGATGCTATGGCAGTCCCATTACCCACTCCTCCACAGACAGTATGCACACCAGTGTGATCCGCATCAGCAAGCACACTCGCAACATGAGTCCAGCCCAAGCTATTACTAACAGTATACCCGCTGTTAACCATGTAGGAAGATGTAGTGACATCCTTCCTCTTCATAGCAAACTTCAACTGACTATCAACAAAAAGCACACAACCATAATAATCATCAGCGCGTGAAAAAATACCGCCATGTAATGTGCTGTACGGGGTAGTGGTTGCACTCTTTACCCAACTCTCAAGAGTAAGTGAGGTTAAATCATTAAGCCTGGGTGTACTTTTACCCAAGCCAACAGACCCTACATCTTGGAAAGAAAAATAAGATTTGCCAGCTTGCCATGCGGTACCTCCTGAACCTTGCTGAATCCAGTAGGCTTGCCAATTTGAACCAGCAGCAGGCCGATTATCTCCTCCTGGCCCATACCAGGCACCCAAAACCCACACTTCACCTTTACCTGTTGTACCTGCTGCAGCCCAATAGGTAGCCCAATTTGCACCAGTGATAGGCCGATCAGCAGCAACTTGTGTGCGGTTTGCTATAGCGATATAATCTTGCCCATTTGTGCCTATAACTACACCTGTAGCAGCAGCTATATGGTTTCTAATAGCAGTATAGCGCTGCCCATCTAACATAAACACTACAGAAGCGCCGGCAGGCCAAGCATTAGGAGCCCCGTCAAAATTAATCGCAGTTGAGCTGTTAGTCGTCTGAGTCTTTGACCCGGGTCCTGAACCACAGCTTGAAATTAAAAAGCTAACACTTATACCTAAGATAATGAATATTAAAAATATTGACAATTTCATTGCGGCCTTTTCCCATTTCGTAAGATTCATACTGACCTCCTTTAAGGTATTTATAGGTAATGTTTAAATTTTAACTTATTTTATAAATCGTTGTCAACATTTACTTTTGAAGCTGTCAAAGCATTGACAGAAAGGTTGCAATCTAAATAATAACACAAATATTACTGTTTTTATTTGTCATTCCCGAAGTTTTTTATCGGGAATCCAGTATTCTTGTCTTCTGGTTCCCCGCTTTCGCGAGGACGACGTCTGGATTCTCTACGAGTCGTAGACCCGCTGGAGCCTGCCCTCGAATTTCGTAATCGGGGGCGGGAATGACGAAGATAGAACTTATACAACCACAAGTAAGAGTCTCCATTTTAAACCTTTGAGACGAATATTTCATTATAAATAATTCTGAGGCTTTCCCGAAAAGAGACCCTGTAAGGATATATCCTGTACCTATAAACATATCCCTTCCAGAATTTTCTAATTATATTATAAATGGGCCTGAGCGGGCATTTTATTAAAAAGTTTTTGACAATCGGCATCAGAAATGGAAATTCTACTGAAACCCCCAGCAAATGCATGAAATTTTCTAATTGCCTTTTATTTTTTATGTTTAACATTATCCCTTCATGGTAGGTCTCAGGATATTTATCATTTAGCTTTGGGTCAAGAAAGCCGTTTGCCACTGAATAATTATATATCTCTGTCTTCGGATACGGAGTCAGCCCAAAAGAATCACTAAATGTCGGCTTGCACTTTACATTTAATTCCCATGTCTCCATTACTGTATCAAGTGTCTCGCCCGGCGCGCCTATTATATTATACATGGAAAATTTTACATTCTTATCACGCGGAATTTTCAGCCCGTTTATAATCTGTTTCTTGCTCATATTTCTTCCCAGGATTTCATTTCTTATAAAGTCATTGCCTGATTCTACTCCTATCCCTATAAAGTAAAGCCCTGCTTTTTTTAAATCCTCAACTGTTTCCTCTGTAATCATCTCCGGCCTCATAAGGCAATAGAACGGCATACCTACTTCATTGGCGTATCTCTGAGAAAACTCCTTGACCCATTTTTTATTAACATTGATAATCTCATCTCTAAATACGAGATATTCTATTTTTGGGTAATCCCTTTTTAGCTGTTTCAATTCCTCCATTACATGGCCTACACTTCTCTGACGAAAGACAGGATCTCCCTTTACCATCATCTCATGGAGCTGGTGATTAAAACAGTAAGTACAGTTAAAGGGGCAGCCTTGACTTGTCATCACAGCAGCTGTTCTCGCCAAGCGATAATCTTTATATTTATCATAGAGGCTCCTATCGGGAAATGGCAGGATATCAAGGTCTTTAATTAGAGGACGAACTGGATTTTTATAAATTTTATTATCTATCTTAACCCAGAAATTTTTTACCTGAGTTATATCCTCGCCTCTTTCTAATTTATTAACAAATTCGGGCATTGCCTCAAATCCTTCACCTCTGCATATCGCGTCTACCCCGTCTTCTTCTATTATTTCCGGGGAGAAAGTTGGATGCGGGCCGCCAAACATAGAGAAAAAATTATATCTTTCCTTCAGCTTTTTGTTTAATTTCAACATGGAGACATGACCACCGGTAAAAGCAGTGTAAGCGAGAATATCCGGTTTAAATTCTCTACAGGTCTTTTCTATCTCTTTATAATTTAAACCTGCAATATCGCACTGGTGTCCCTGTTTCTTAAGAACTGCAGAGAGCCACATTGGACCAAATGTAACAAATCCGCCGCTTAATAACATTGTCCTGTCCACATGAACTATAAATAATATCCGGCTCATATTTTATCCACTTTATTCAGCCACAGATTTACACAGATTCACACAGATAAATTTAAATACAAAGTATAAAAGTCTTGGGTTAATGCCCCGTTCGACAGTTCCTTAATTTACTCACTTTATAAATTAATACAAACGCATTAATTTCTGATACCCCCCACCCTTACCCTCCCCCTCAAGGGGGGAGGGTGGGGGTGATGTAACTTTATTTTTTACGTTTGTATTAGATTCAGTTACAATAAAGTTGTGCAATTCATTCCTTGGATGCAATAATGCAAGAGGAAAGAAGGAATTTAAATTAATAAAAACCTAATTTCTTAATGTTCCCTACGGATTTAATAGCCTCAGGCTATAACCTGAATGTAGGGATTTAACTTATTTCATGTTCCCTGTATTTGATACAAGAAACATGAATGTGAGGAGTTAGCTTATTTATTACATTCGTTCACTAACGCTCACTATGCATTTAATTATATTCGTTCACTCTACGAGTTGTAGACTAACGCTCACTATTCATTTTAATATATGGCACTAAAAACCTATTGTCAAGGCATTATAGATAATCTGATTGTAACCATTCAGTGACGTGTGGTAAAAAAGATTGCGGGAAATAACTATCCTTGTATGTCATTCCCCGACTTGATCGGGGAATCCAGGATTATGAAGAGCCATTCGAAATATTAAGGTAGACATAAAATGGGCTATTTTTATGAGGGGAAACACCGCAGACAAATAAAGTCATTCATAGGAAAAAAGAATAGCTATTGTTATGTTTCATAAATAATACCTGTTTATTAAGCCCTTTTTTGTCATTCCTGCGGAGGCAGGAATCCAGACGTCGTCCCCGCGAAAGCGGGGAACCAGAAGACAAGAATACTGGATTCCCGTTTTCACGGGAATGACAGATTACAAACATATTACTTAAGGAATGCACCACTATGAATATCCTCTGTGTCTATTCATTTACAAGTTTTGCAACAAGTAAACAACCTCTATACAATTCTACTCAGATACCGCACGGCATCTCATATATAGCGGCTTGCCTGAAACAGTCCGGACATACTGTGAAACTCGCGGTCTTTACGCCTGTCTCATCTATCCATGAGGAATTAAAAGATATCATAAATGAATTCAGGCCCGGTTTAGCCTGCCTGACTGCTGTATCAAGCCAGATTCCCTTAATTAAAAAAATAGGAGAAGCCATTAAGCAAATCGACCCTTCTATCTTTATTATAATCGGAGGAGTTCATACTACCCTCAATCCTGAAGAAACTATTTCGTATGACTTTACAGATGCTGTCTGTATCGGTGAAGGAGAGAAAGCAGTAGTTGAATTAGCCCGGCAACTTGAGTTAAGACATTCACCATCACAAATTTTCAACCTATGGATAAAAAATCGCAATACCGGGCAAGTTGAAGAGAATACAGTGCAGCCTTTTATAGAAGATTTAGACAGCCTCCCTTTTATAGACAGGGAGATGTGGGACCCCTTTATATCTAATTTAAGGGGTATGCAGATGGTTTTGGCGGGGCGGGGATGTCCTAACAAGTGTGCTTTCTGCTCTAATCACGTATTGGCTAAAGTTGCTGAAGGCAGATACGTAAGATTCCGCTCGCCTAATAACATAATCGCTGAACTTCATAATTTAATTACAAGATATGGTCAGATTGAATCAGTTTTTTTGGAGACCGAAACCCTTGAAGCCAACCTCACATATACATATCAACTGCTATCTGAGTTGGCAGAGCTTAACAGTAAACTGTCCGCTCCTTTGAAATTTGGGACTAATTTAGTTGTAACAAATAAAATCAAAGATAACCGGGATTTATTAAGAGCTTTTAAGCAGGCTAACTTTAAATTTTTCATGATAGGACTCGAGTCCGGTTCTGAGAAAATTCGAAGTGAGGTGTTAAACCGTCCACGGTACTCTAATGCAGACTTCATTGAATTCTGTCAAATAGCCCGCGAATATGATATAGACATTTATATAAATGTACTAATAGGCTTGCCGGGCGAGACTCGCCGGGATTTTGAGGAAACTATAAAGTGTGTCCGAAATTGTCAGCCTAATTGGGGCATATCCGCAAATATTTACTTTCCTTATCCCGGTACTAAGTTGTTTCAACTATGCCAGGACCAGAAATTACTTGGACCAAACGCAAGAACAACTATTTCCGAGCGAACCTCATCGGTTTTAAAGCTAACGGGGTTTTCTAAATGGCAGATCAAAAAAGAGTATATACTTTTTTACTATAAGGTGTTTAAAGGTTATAAGCCATGGACTGATATAATGATGCGCACTGTATACACAGCCTTTGAGGCGTTTCCAAAAGTTAAGCGATTGATTTCCATAATATTTCCGTGGATGTTGTTAAAAAAATTAAGATTGATCTTACACCAAAATAATTAATCATTTATTATTTGGGTCTTCAGGCATTTGTGTGGAGAATGTTAGCAGAATAATACCCTCCCCCTTGACGGGGGAGGTTTACCCGCCTCAGGCGGCGCCGTAGGCGACCAGGGGCAAGGGTGGGGGTGCCCCTTTGCATAAGAGAGCCAGACATTTGAGACAAAGCTTAACTAACGCGGAACAGTTTATATGGAATTACTTGAGAATGAAACAGATGGGAGGGTTAAAATTCAGAAGACAACAACCAATAGATCATTACATAGTTGACTTTGTTTGTTTTGAAAATCGGTTAATTATAGAAATAGACGGTGGACAACATGCAGAGAATGAAAAAGATCTGGAGAGAGACAAGTATCTTGCAGAGAACGGATTTAAAGTTTTGAGATTTTGGAACAATGAAGTTTTTACAAATATTGAGGGTGTATTAGAGGTTATAAGAACAAGTTGTTTAGAAACACCCTCCCCCACACCCCCTCCCGTCAAGGGAGGGGGAACAAAAGGGGCATCCACAGGAATGTCCGAAAAACCTAATATTTAATAAAAGATTAATTATAAACTATGGAAGAATAGAAAATTAATTAGGTCATATTAAAAGATTGTTATAATGCCTTATGTTACTAAGAGAATGGAGCAGTAAGTTGGACAATATTTTTCAGCAACTCAGGAAAAGTTTAGAACAATCTATCGGCAAGAGAAAAGCCGTTTTTCTCTTTACCGGCGACAATGGCTCTACATTTTTGCTGGACGTTGTTAAAGACACGGATGTTAAAATTGTTTTTATTGATACAGGATATCATTTTGAGGAGACTATGGATTATATCAAAAGTTTTGAGGGTAAAATCTGGATTATCAAAAATAATGATGTTTTGATTGACCATACGGTTGATATGGATAAATGCTGTAATCAGAGGAAGGCGGAAACTTTAAAAGAATATTTAGATAATGTTAAAGCTGAATATTTGATGGTTCCATTCAGGGATGAGGAAAGGGCCAGCGGAATTGAAAGTTCATATATAAAAGGGATTGATAATATAAAAATACTAAGGCCGTTAGCCAAGTTAACGGCACGAGATATTTGGTTAAAAGTAAAGGAATATAAGCTGCCGTTTTCAATGATTTACAAGAAGGGGTATAGGTTTGTTGACTGCAGGTGTTGTATGACTCGTCACGGCAGGAAAAAACACGTTGAGGACAACAAAAGCAAAGGGTTTGATAGAGAAACAGAAGAAACGCTTAAGGCTTTGGGGTATATGTGAATCCTAAATTAATAGAATAAACTATTAGTGCCTGTCCATAAACTACAATTTCGATAAAAAGTCGTCATTCCCGTGAAAACGGGAATCCAGTCTTTTTAAGAGGTTCTGGGTCCCCCGGTCAAGCCGGAGGATGACAAAAACTGACTTTAAGGACAGACTCTATTTAGGAACCGGGAAACATATATGAAAAGAGTAATAATCATTTTGTGCGATACGCTAAGGGCAAAAAGTTTGCCCCATTACGGCAACGAAAGAAATACCCTTCCGAATCTTATCCCGATAATTGATAGAGATTTTATTGTTTATAACAGGGCCTATGCGCCTGCATCATGGACAATTCCGTCGCATCTGTCTCTCTTTACAGGCTTGTATCCAACTCAAGTTATGGAAGCGCCGACTTCCTTTCGATTAAATGCAATCTTTAAAACCCTGCCCGTCTTGTTTAAGGATTCAGGATATAAAACATTTGGCGCAACCAGTAATGTACTTATATCAAAGAGATTTGGATTTGATAGGGGATTTGATGAGTTTCTGCAGTTGTGGCTGCCAAATCCCAAAGAAGAAGAAATTTTATTAGATTTGAAAGGGACTAATGATTTTGAAAGGGCCTTAAAGATATTCATGCTGATAGCTGCAGGGGATAATAAAAGAGATATTTTTAGAGCCCTGAGGCAAAAAATATTCAAGAGATTTAAAAATATTGTAAAAGATACTACCCCGTTTACAAAGAGAGCGATGAGTTTGCTTAAACAATATATATCAGGAAACAACGAACAAAGTCTATTTTGTTTTGTAAATCTCATGCAAACACATCAGATATACACCCCCCCGCGATGTACGAGGAATACGTTTGTAAAATATAACGCTGAATATGAAAATCTCTATAAAAATAAAACGGTAATTGATCATTATGCATCTGAACCTTTCAGCAAAAGTTTCATGGATTACCTTAAATTGCGATATGAAGAGGAAATCTTGTATCTCGATATTGCAATTTCAGATTTTATCAAGTTCCTGAAGAGGAACTCTCTCTATGATGAGAGTATAATTATAATTACCAGCGACCATGGCGAGCATTTTGGAGAAAATGGGCATTTTACGCATTGGTTTTCAGTTTATGAACCTTTAATAAGAATCCCGCTATATATTAAATGGGCCGGAAAATCAGAGAATGATAATAAGGTGAAAGATGAATTAGTCATGCTGCAAGATCTTTACACAACATTTTTAAATTTATTAGATCACTGGCAGCCGCCTCCGGACAGTTCCGTTGATTTAAATTCTTCTGATAAGCGCTCCTGGATATTGTCTCAGCTGCCGGATATGTCTTTCCACATTAGAGAGTGTTTTAAAAAACGACGGACATTTTCTATAAAAGAAATCGGGTTAAATGAAGATAATCTCGCGGCTTATGTTTTTAACGACGGAACAAAGATTATTGAAAATGGCAGTAAGATTTTATGTTATAACTTAAAAAATGATTCTGAAGAAACAAAACCATATCAGACCTCTGACGACAAAAAAAAGATTGTAGAAAGAATAAAAAACACTATAGCCTGATTTTATAACTCATGAAAATTAAAAGAGAACACATAATTTTAATGATTATTTTACTGTTCGGGATATTTGTCAGACTTGTCCTATTCAGAAATGAAACATTTATCGGAGATGACGGCGCGAATTTTATGCGTCTTGGGAAAAATCTGATAGAGCACGGCAATTATTCTTTTGGCGAAGATTTTAATATGGGGATTTTTTCGCCTCCCGGGTATCCCGCATTTATTGGTTTGACAAATTTGCTGGTCAAGGACCTTTTTCTCTCGGGTAAGCTGATATCACTATTCTCAAGTATTATTACTATTTTTTTATTTTACCTGATAGGCAAAGAGTTACACAATAAGGAGGCCGGCTTATTTGCCGCTTTTGCCTATGCAGTTTATCCTTATACATTGTTCCTTACAATGTCTGTAACGGTACAATCTGAAGCGATGTTTCTCTGTTTATTCTTTCTTTCCATTTATTTATTTATTGTAATGGTTAGGAGAGATAATTTTCTCATTTACACGTTATTTGGGATTTCATCTGCTATAGCTTATTTAACAAGGCCGGAAGGTGTGTATTTATTATTGCTGCCATGTTTGCATTTGTTTTACGGTGGTCCAATCAAAAAAGAACGCCTGTTCAAGGTTTCTTTTGTGATCTTAATTTTTATTTTGATTGCCTCGCCATATATTCTTTTTCTCAAGAGCTCAACCGGCAAGTTATCATTATCAGGGAAAATCAACCAGACCGTATTACAGGCAGAGGTGTATGACTACAAAGACCCTGAGGGGATATATTATAATCCGATACTTTTCAGCCTGAACAAAGATAAAACCCACTTAAAACTCTTTGATGAAAATACAACCGCCTCTCTCATTAATTACATATCTAAAGACCCGTCTGATTCTATAAGAAAATACAAGAAAAATTTCCTTGAGCAAATAAAACTACTGATTAAATTATTAATACCCGTTATGCTCCCTTTGTTTTTTTCTTTTTTCAGCAGGGATCTATTTAAAAACAAGTCTAAATTAATATTTATTCTCCTTCCGCTTCCATTTTTGATGGTCTATCCTTTATTTTTTATCATGGAAAGACTCGTGTTTCCCGTGCTTTTATTGCTTATTTTATTTTCATCTGTCGGTTTTGTGAATTCTACGTCTATTCTTTCTAATCTATTTGATTTTTACGAGATTAAGAGAGGCAGGATTACTTCTTTTTTGATTAAAAATATTAAATACATAATCATTATAATGCTTGGCGTAAGCTATTTGCTATATGTTATATCTTTTTGGGAAAGAACGCCTCATGTCGAGCATAGCAAAGCCGGATATTTCTTAAAAAAGAATGTTTCATCAGAATATGAAAAACTTAACGTAATGTCGAGGATGCCGTGGGTTAGTTTTTATAGCGATGCCCGGTATACGAGGCTCCCTTATGCCCATTATAACGACGTGATTAATTACGCAAAATTGTATAAAGTTGATTATATTGTGATTGATGAAAGAAGAACAGGTGAATGGGACGTTTATAATGAATTAGTGCAAATGGATAAATATTCAGATGATATTGAGCTCATTTATGAAGATCATTCCGGAAAATTAATCAGGATATTCAAAATCAGATATGAATGATTTGTACTTTAGTTTGTATGTTATAGTAACGGCCATAAATAAGCATACATAGACCAGTTTTGTCATTCCCGTGCAAACGGGAATCCAGAATATAAGCAAACCTCTGGATTCCGGCTTACAACCTGCCGGAATGACAGCTTTAAAAGTATTAAAAGTATTTTCGGGTCAATGACATGAAATAATGATAAGTTACTTTTTGCCGTTACTATAGTATTTATCATGGTTCGCATCAGATAGTCGGAAGTTGGAAAGCATAAAAAAAGATAAATTCCATGCTACATAGACTACTTACCTTTTTCAAACGCGGTGACTACAGGAAATTCCTTTTATATAAATTGCCAAAGAACTCGGTAGGGTGCGAAATTGGCGTGTGGAAAGGAGATTTCTCTGAAGAGATATTGAGCATTGTAAGGCCTCAAAAACTATATCTTGTAGATCCGTGGTTATACCTGCCAATTTATCCGGACAGATGGTACGGCGGAAACTCAGCCAAGAGTCAAAAAGATATGGACGACATATACGAATCAGTTAATAATAGATATAAACATTATGAGAATGTTTATATTGTCAGAAAGAAAACAGAAGATTTGACCGGTGAAATACCTGATGGTTGTCTTGATTGGGTCTATATAGACGGCAATCATCAATATGAATACGTATTAAAAGACCTCGAGACCTTCATGGTAAAGGTAAAAGAAAATGGAATAATTTGTGGTGACGATTATGACAGAGTGGAAAAGGGGCGCCGTCAAGTCGCAGAAGCAGTCAACGACTTTCTCAAACAAGGGACTTGCAATCTACTCTGGATAAAAAACGAACAATTCTTTCTTAAAAAAACAGCCTTATAACAAATCATAATACAAACGTAAATAATAATGTTACATCACCCCCACCCTAACCCTCCCCCCTTGAGGGGGAGGGATGGGTGGGGGGTATCAGAAATTATTGCGTTTGTATTAGTTAAAGGTAGATATCCATAATGCCATTTGAAAAAACCTTAGCAATTACAACACGGGTTGGCTGCAAGAATCAATGCTCATATTGCCCGCAAGAAATGTTTGTGAAAGAATACGCAAAAAGAAGCCGGATAACTGTTATGACTTTGGACACATTTATGAAATGTATTGATAAACTGCCGGCAGATGTTTCAATTAATTTCGCAGCTTTTTCAGAGCCATTTTACAATCCGGAATGTCCAAAAATGATTTTATACGCTCATAAAAAAGGATTCCGCCTAAGAGTTTATACGTCTGCGACAGGCATAACTCATTCAGATATTGATTTAATAGAAGATATTCCTTTTCTCTTATTTTATGTTCATCTTCCTAATAGTGAAGGGCAGACAAAAATAAAAATAGATGAGAATTATTTAAACATAATAGAGAGACTAATTCACAGCAAGATTAATATTATTAAGTTTCATTATCACGAATCATATTCTAAGTCAGTAGATATTCACCCTAAGTTAAAGGAACTATTTAAAGGAAACGAACTCAAATTAGATATGTGCGGCCTAACCTCCCGAGGTGGAAATATTGAAATTGAGGGAATGAGAAAGCCAAAGAAAATAAAAGGCCCTCTTCCGGAGTGCGAACGTTTATACGTTAATGTTCTTCTTCCTAATGGAGATGTTACATTATGCTGTATGGATTGGAAGCTCAAATATATTTTAGGTAATTTACTGGAACAAGAGTATGCTGATTTATTCAATGGCGCAGAATTTACAAAGATTATAAGAGAGCTATCATGTTCAGATTCTGATATTTTATGCAGAACATGCGAATATTTGCCCGGCAGAAAGAATATAAGTCGAAATTTCATATCTCTTTCTAAATATCTATTGGGTGGAGACGTTAAAAGAATAGGAAAATCTATTAAATACAGATGGGATAAACTCTTTTAAATTATTCAAAATTAACTATATTAAGGGTCTCATAATAGCCTGTACATTCTTAGAGTTGTCATTCCCGCATGTTCCCCGCTTACTACATGCGGGGACAGGCTCTAGCGGGAATCCAGTAGTTTCTATTCTCTGGATGCCCGATTAAGGTCCTCGGGC
>JAGVOB010000208.1 GCA_020052955.1 Candidatus Omnitrophota bacterium
CCCATCCTACAAGCCTTTTCTCAAAAATATGCACCTGTTCGCATTCAGGAAATCTATAAACAGTTGTCTTTATTCGATTAACGTTGGGACACTACTGATTCATTTTATAAAAGGAACGACGTCGGGCATGGTAAATTTTAGCATTATCGGGGGTTTGTTGAAGTAAGGTTTCGCCTTCGGATTTACCAAGTGCCTGTGCCAGGCGTGCTTCCTCTAACGCATGAATTTCATTGTAAATAGCCTTAGCTTTGAGGATATTAACGAGCGGAATTACAGGATGAATATCCTCTCTTGTAGAGGAATATGCCTTGAAATTGTGAAAGTTACAGGATTCTAGTACCATTATTAATGCATCTAAGTGAAAATACGTTAAATGTTGCAATGGGGTAAAATATCGCCAGTATTTACCTGAGATTGTTCTGGAAAATGAATGCAGATTCCCGGTGGTAATGAGAACCCATCCATCTGGCTTTAGCAGCTTGGATGCCACCAGAAGCAAATGCTTCGGGTTTATTGCATGCTCTAAGACGTCAAAAAAAGTTATAAGGTCAAAACTGGCTTGCTGAAAGGAATCATCCTCTAAAACCCCATGTTTGACCTTCATGCCTAATGTTGAAGTCGCAAATTTGGCAGAAGACCCCGAAAGCTCAATCCCCATAGGTTGCTCAAACAGAATTCCCATATTCTTTAACATCAAACCAGACCCACAACCAACATCAAGCCACGCACCCCAATGATCGAACTCAAAGGGTAGATTTGCCAAAAATGTGTGACGCCTTTTTTCTGCTGAAATGGTGTACCGAGCAATGGTAAGGGGATCGTTTTGCACCGGCCCATCAATTTCATAATAGGCATCATAATACTTTGACAAAAACTCTTCTTCTAAAGGCCGAAGAACATAATATGTCCCACATGACAGACATTTCGTGATCTCCAACCGAACAACACCCAAATACTGATAAGTGTATCTTAAACGCCTATTTTCAGAATCACATACAGGACACTGTCTAGCGGTACTGTATGTATACATAATATCGCTCTCTTTATTGGTTTAATGGTTATTGAGTTAATTCAGCAAAATGGATTCATGTATTCATACTGATCTATCCCCAACACCTCTCCTCACCTCCGGCAGACTGTTTGCACAACTTTCTTAATCTACCAGAGTTATAGCCAGGGGGTCAGTTTTGGATTACCATAATCACTTCTTCGATACATTACTCATGCTACTCCCCCCCCCTTTGAGAAGAAAAATCCTTTGACGTTCCTGACCCCGACAGAAACCATCTCTCGTATTGTTAGATTCTCACTGAACAGGTAACACCAGCCGTAACTGGCCAAGAAGGCAAGATCAAAGATTATGTTTGGTCTTAATCGGATAAGCCTCTTTATAAGCGGCATGCTCCCAGGGAACTTCACGCCGTAGAAGAAGAGCTTTTGCAGATTAACAAGTTCCCTCTTATGTTCGGATTTTATTATGCTGTCTTTGAAGAATGATGGATTAGCGGTATCTACTGATGCACCAAGCAGTCCCTTCTCCTTTGCATACTCTGCCAGCTCCGTTCCAGGGAATGGATGAAAAAGGGCACACCAGGGATAATCTGTTCCAATTTTCGCATTGATACTGACCGTTTTAAATGCATCTTCCAGCGTTTCCCCGGGCAATCCAAGCATGTTGTAAGTCCTGAAGTTCATCCCATACTTTTTCAACAGGGCAGCAATGTATCTTATTTCCTCATCGCTTACCTTCTTCTTTAGCAATGAATTGCGCAGATCTTCAGAACCGGTCTCAACGCCAAAGAAAACGTTCTTGCATCCAGCCTCGCTCAGTTTCTTTATTATCTCCTCATCTGCCATGTCGGCCCTTATGAGACAGATGAAAGGGAGCCCCACTTTTCTTTTATACTTTTCTGCAAACTCTGCCACCCATTTCTTGTTTAAAATGAAGGTGTCATCCTGCATATATACTGTTTTTAAGCCATGCTTATTTTTGACTTCATTTATCTCAGCTATCACGTTATCAACACTTCGGTATCTAACTATATTTCCTTTATTTTTATAAAGTTTTGTTAAAGCGTGATTGAAGCAAAATGCGCAATCAAAAGGACACCCCCTGCCTCCAATAAAAACCCTCTGCGACCTTTTCAAGTAGGGATATTTCTTTATATACAGCTCTCTATCAGGGAATGGTAGCTCATCAAGATTCTGAATCAAAGGACGTAATTCATTTTTTATAATCTTCCCATTGGACTTAAACCAACAATTCATAGTGTCCGAAAAATCTAGTCCTTTATCTATTTTATTAGCTATCTCGAGGGTAGGGTATTCTCCTTCGCTACGGCAGACAATATCTATCTCTGGCTCATTTATAACATCTGGAAAATATGTAGGGTGTGCACCTCCAAATATTACCCTACAAGGTGTCCTTTTCTTTAGCTTACCAGCAAAACTTAGAGCCCATCTATGCACACCTGTCATGCAGGGAAAACCCACCAAATCCGGCTCTAAACTAATAATTTCTTCTATAGCTTTTTCTTCATTATTGGTGACTATAAACATTTCTACCATATGGCCATGTTTTTTTAATATAGATGAGATATACATAACACCCAGATACTCAAACGCCATATTTTGCACAAAAACTATCCGCGCCATAATCTTCCTTTAAATGAAATTTAAATTATCCCATAAAATTTATTTATCCCTACTGCTCGTGAGAGCGTGGGGTGACTTTTTACGAAGCTATCAAGGTTGAAGGTAGCAATTCTAAAGATTTTTATTAAATCGAACTTTATTAGACTTCCGCAATATCAACCATTCTAAAAGAGCAAGTAAACCGCGAAAATAAATTCTTAACTGTTGCCAACTCCTGATCTTCCTAATATAAGATAATATGATACGCGCTCGAAAATAAAACTTTAAAAAGGCTTTTTTAGAATACAGATCTAGGTCTCTAGAAGTTAAATCGTAAGGCACAAAAACAGGCAACCAACCGCTGAGTTTACTCCAATCATTTTCAAATAAACCATACTCGGCAGCGCGAGTATAAAGCTCTGAACCAGGAAATGGTGTCATGAAAGAAAAATGGGCTTCATCCAAAGGTAATTCTAAAGCAAGCCTAACCGTAGATTCTAAACTTTCTTTTGTTTCAGTGGGACTACCGATAATAAAAAATCCGCATGGACTAATTCCAGCATCCCTCGTCATATAGACTGCTTTTTGGATCTGATCAATGGTAGTATTTTTCTGAATTGTATTTAGAACACCTTGGGAACCACTTTCGATACCGTACCATATCTGCCAACAACCAGCTTCTTTCATGAGCCTCAATAGAGGAGGATTTACCATGTCTACTCGTCCGGCGCAAGTCCAAACAAGATCCAATCTTTCTTGTTTTAATATCTCGCATAATTCTACTGTCCTGTTACGATATGCAGTGAAATTATCGTCTCTTAGTTGGATCTCGCGAATACCATAATTATAATATAAATCCTTGATCAATTCGAAAGTATACTCTGCGCTATAAGCATGTAACAAATTACCGAAAACACTACGATCACAGAATATACATCTTCCCGGGCAGCCACGCGAAGCAATTAACAACGCTGCAGGAATCCTCTTTAAAGTATGTACAGGTGGGCAGTAATACTTTGCTAAGTTAGGAAGAAGGTCCCATGCAGGTTTGGGTAAGTCATCTAAGTTTTCTATTCGTTTTCGAGGTAATGTACTAAAAAGAGAGCCATTCTTTCTAATAATCAATCCGGGAATTTTATCAAGATTCTCTTTGTTTTCAAGTGCGTTTAATAACTCAATTATAGTATAATCAGCTTCTCCAATAACACCAATATCAAACTGCGGATACCTCGACATTGTTTCAACTGGAACAGCGGTTAAGTGAGGACCGCCGATAATAGTAACTATGCTTTTGTCATAATTTTTTATCATTTCTGCTAAACGAGCTGCGTGTCCAACCGAGATAGTCACCGCAGTAATCCCTACATATTTAAACTTATTATCTATGACCAGCTTTGCGATCTCTTTATATTTCAATTTCAAGGCAGCTGCATCAATAATAGCTGTTTCAAAACCGTATTTCCTGGTCATAGCCGCAAGATTGGCTAAACCAATAGGTGGCGTTTGTCCACCACTCTGAGATCTAACTCCATAACGGTTACTAATCGAAAGCGGAGGATTAATAAATACTATCTTATTCATATCTATAAGCACCTCAATAATACCAGTCCTTCATAAACCTGTTCTTTAAATTCGTAGAAAGAGGAAATTGCTTTCAACCTTTTCCATAAATAAGATGGCCTGAGGTAAAATTCTTTAATCGCTCTTTTTTTCAATTCTTCAACCTGCGCTATCGTTAGGTGATTAGTAGACATAGCAATAAAGGAACCGCCTTGATCCAGCACTTCAAGATCAGAAGCTATAAATCCTCTTTCAATTGCCTCTCGTCTAAAAGGGGTATTCATCCTTGGCACAGCAATATTGAATGACGCAAAATCGCACTCTATTTTTTTTAAAAATTCTATTGTTTCCATTGCGGTCTCATGTGTCTCTTCAGGTAATCCTAGAATAAAGGTAGCTACTGTTCTAATATTATATTTTTTACAAAGGCCAAATGTTTTTTCTATCTGGGTTTTGTTATATCCTTTTTGGTACTTCCTTAAGATTTCTTCACTCGATGACTCAACACCAAAGATAATAGTATGACAACCTGCTTCCTTCATTTCCTTAATCAATTCATCGCTTATAATGTCTACTCTTGAATAACAAACCCATCCGAAATAAAATCTTTCTTCCTTTATTCTGTGGCATAGTTCGATGGTCCGCTTTTTATTTATGCCAAATGTCTGGTCAAGAAAAAAAATCTCTTTTTTGCCAAGTTTTTTTAATAGCTTTAGCTCTTCGATAACATTTTCAACCTTCCGGTATCTATAGCCGAGGGTGCTCATCACACAGAAAGAGCATTTAAAGGGACAACCGTAATCTGTTAATACCGTAGAAAAATTTTTATGTCTTACAAAGGGGAAACGATAGTTCTTGGAATTAAATAGCTCGTGCTTAGGTATCGGAAGAACAAATTCTTCATTCTCAGACCTTAAGCATCTAGCATCTTTTATCCCCTCCTTTGTCCTGTATACCATATTAGTAATAACTTCATCTTCGCCTTCCAAGTAATAAATTACATCTTCAGAAGTAAAGTCCATTATAACGGCATCAATAAATGGATGGTCAATTAGCCACTCTTTGGTATTCTCTAATGTGACATCTCCACTCACTACGATACAACGTTTTTCTTTTTTAAGTCTCTCTAAAAAGGGAAGATCTTCTTTAGAAGATACTGCACCTATCAAAGAGATAATAACCTCTGGAGATAAGGCATCAATCAAATTGAAACATTTATCTTCATCTATCCTGTCCGCTATAGCATCAATAAAATCCACTTCAAACCGCAGTGCTAACCTACCAGTAAGCATCAGCAGATCAATGGGCTGAAAAAGGTAATTGCTCTTGGATGTCTTGCTACAGTAATAATCTCTGACATATACATTTCTGCCCGGCGGATTAAGAAGAAGGACTTTTTTATTCATTTTTATGATATCTTTTTCCCAATAACAAACAGTTCCCCAAGATGGGCCATAAATTGTTTATTATTTAAGACCGTTGTTAATAATTTTACAGTAATCTTTATCACTTTTCTAATCACTGGCATAGAATAAGCTAAAAGCTGTCTTTCTATATAGTTTAGATTTATTACTTTCGCTGCCAAGGCCATATAAATAGAGCCGAATCCATATCCTTGAAGGAGTCTTTTTAAATTCGAAGGTGAAAAATAATACAGATGTTCAGTTTTAAAGTGTGCCAAGCTTTACCCATAACTTTGCAAGAGAGGCTCTGTATATTTGGGGTAACAATTGTAATTACCCCATTAACCTTTAATATTCTATAAACCTCTTTCAAAAAAGTATCGAGGTCACTAATATGTTCTAACAAATCTGACATAAATACCGCATAAAAAAAACATTGTTGTAGGTAGCCTCCTTAAGCAAACCTTTAAAGACTTTATCTGTACCAAATCTCTCCTGAGCTATCTCAGCAGAATACGCAGATATCTCCACGCCATATGCATTCCATCCCCTTCTCTTAGCCGCCTCAAAAAAAACCAGTAGCGCAACCAATATCAAGTACATTAACTTTATTGACATATCTCTCAACTATCGCAAGTTTATGGTCAAAAGTAGCTATCTTCATTTCTGCAACTGCCGAAGAATCTGTATCTAACCCCCAGGGGTTATAATAATCTTTGGAATAAATAGTATTAATTTCTTCATCTATAGGTTTGGGGGTTATATAAATAAGGCTACATTCTTCACACGTTACAAAGTCAAAACCAGCTTTAGAAAATATTTTCTCAAACCTTAAATCTTGGCAAATAGGACATGTATTAGAAAATCCACTAATCCTTATCATTATAAAATCCCTTTTTTCACTAAAGTGTCAATAACATATGTAGGTTTTATTTCCTTCATACACTGATTATCTCCCTTGCACATGGCCGTCTTGGCGTTATAGACATTTAAACATGGGCTGCAATAAATCCCTCTATAAAAAAATGTATTGTGATTCCCAAGTGGACCGTAAAGTAAAGGAGACTCAGGGCCGAAAAAAGATACCGTTAATGTGCCGAGAGATGCAGCGATATGTAGAGGTCCGCTGTCGTTGGTTATAAAGAGGGTGCTCTGCTTCAATAGGGCTATAAATTCTTCTATATCAAGTGCTCCGGAAAGATCTATCACCCTGCCCCTGGATTCTTCAGGCAGCGCATCATATACACTCTTCACATATCCTGCCTCACCCTTAGAGCCCACAAGGACAATCTTTGCTTCCTCTTTGTTTTTTGTAATGTAGGTTATCAGATCAATAAAGCTTTCCTTTGGCCATCTTCTTTCCATAGAAAGGTCAGTAGCATTTACATTCACTGCCACAATTTTTTCGCTTTCCCCTATCCCCTTTTCCTTAAGCAACGTATTTACACCTTGTATTTTATCTTCTTTGACCGTCGGGGGTATTAAACTTAAATCGGTTACGTCAATATCCAGAGTTTTTAGCTGAGCGGCAAATACCTCTGTGATATGTTTGTGAGGATTAAAATGTACTTGATGGGTAAGGAGCTTCCCTCTCCAGAGTTTCGGCAGATAATATCCCACCCTTACCTTAGTTCTACTTAGATATGAGACAATTGTGGAAAACCTTGCAAAAAATTCAAGATCAAAGACCACATCAAATTTTTCTTGCCTGATTTTAATAAGGGCATTAAGAAGGTCTATTGCAAATACAGAGAACGAAGATGTCTTGATTGATACTACTTCGTCGATGAGATGTATCTGTTTTACGAATCGTGCATTGCTGTCAAAAGTAAGGAAAACGATTTTACTATCAGGGAATCTAAGACGCAACGCCCTCAACATGGCTGTTGCCAAGAGAATGCTTCCCATCCCGAGGTACTTTGTAATCAGTATTTTTTTGATAGTCCCAGGCTTTTTAGCGGCTTTAGTAAAGAATAGCCTTTTAATCCCTTCTACGGCTTCCAAGATCAGGCATGCAACTCCACCAGCATAGGTGTCGATATTTCTCATTTGCTGGATGTTCATAAACTACTCACTTTAAACCGGGAGCAACATCTGTTTCAGGGATGATCGGGATTGTAAGGACAGGAGAAAGCGTTTTATAAGTGATAAGCACATTATGATCTTCCGCCCATTTTTTCATATTTCTAGAGATAAATTCCGGAAAGTGCTTGACTTTTACAGCTCAGCTATTCATATCTATATCTTTTTAATTTGTCTCTGCTAGATATAGGAAGGTAAATTTTGCAAGTTCCGACAGTAGTGTATTCGTCATAATTTTTTAACAGTAATTTTTCTAATTCTAAATGCCACTTTTCCCTCCAAATTATCACTGGATACTTCTGTGAACTTATTGCATCTGCTATCTCATCTTTAGTGTATATTCTTTTATCTCTTATAACTTGATAATTACTTTCTGTACAATTACTCCCCTCACACATAGCAGTATTTGAGCCCGGATATGAAAACCTTTTATCAACTTTAAAACCTGATATATAAGATATGCCACATGTATCGAATGCAATATCTGTGTTGACTAGTTTTTTTATCTCAAACATTTTTCCCTGAAGTTCAACAAGGGGACTTAATTTTAAAGACGGTATATAATTATTTTGAAAAAAAATGCCTCTATAACTTGACAATAAATATATTAGTAAAAAAGCCATTAAAAAGTGCTTTTTAAATTTATCAATACTTAAAGAAAAAATTATAGCATTAAAAATTAATAGTTGTCCTATATAATGCTCCCATGCTGGATTAGGTATGTAGCAGATTGCAATAGATAAAACAAAAACAAAAGCGAGCAACTGTTTTTGGGAAATTTCTTTAAACCTAGCGGTAATAATACATACAACAACAGAAAATAATAGAAAATCTCCAGTTGATCTACCAATTACTGACTTTAGATTAGATATATAGTATCCCAAGGTAAGAGAACTATCCACACTATATGCAACATTAGGAAGAAAAGGTAGATAAGTAGGATCATAAATTTTCCAAACTACTATCTGAAAAAATATCACGCTAATAAAAGCCCCTATTTGAATCAAACTCTTCTTAAAATCAAATTCTTTTTTAATCAAATTAGCAATTATAAGAACAACGAATAATAACGGAATGGGTCGAAAAGAAAAAGCAATACCGCAAGCTAGACCCTGTAATAAAGGATTCCCCCCCAAAAGAGATAAATAAAATAATAGATTTGCTACGTTAGACAATGAATATTGTCTAACACATAGATTTAACGAATACATATTTGTATTTAATAGTAGTATGATAAAATAAGCAATTTTTTGAGATTTTGTTTCTAATATCTTATTCGAATAAATAGGTATAATAAATAGTAATAATAAACTAATTACACCTATTAATCTCGTGGCCAATAATAAACTATCCGGAACTAAATTTGCGACCAAAGCGTAGGGAACATATAATAGTGGTAAATCTTTAAAAAAAGCTTGAGAATAATCTGTATGAAATATTAATTTACTTAGGGCAATATAACCAGACTCATCGCCATTAGTTCCCATGCCTAAAGCTAAAATACATATATACACAAAAAGCAAACCATAAAACAAGCCCATATTTTTTTTAGAATCGATTAATAAAATTAAAATCAATATAAAAATAATGAACGTTACAGCATAAAAGAAACTTATAAGTAAAAGTCTTAAGTCTCCTTTCCAATTAATAAGTTTATTAATTACCGGAAAATGTGATCTGTCTAAATCGCTTTTATTTAAATTAAAATATACATATTCGCTGTCCTTATCTTCTGTTTTTAGACCTTCTTGCCAACTCTTATTATCAATTAAAATATTATCTGGACCTATTCTTATTTGTATATTATCTATATTTTTTACTTCATTTTTCTTAAAATAAACATTTATTCCAGTTACTGTATCCTTATCCTTTGTGATAAATTTTTTTGAATTTATTTTTTTACATTCTTCCACTACATTATGAATGCTTATCCGACATACCTTTTTATATACAGGCACTTTGGATTCTATACTAACTTCCACTGGATACATGTTTATTCCTACTACTCTTAGAATAAATACTGGGAATAGAAGAATTAATCCCAACACTGAGCATATAAAAATATTTTTTTTACTGTTTAAAAACATATTCATCTGGACTGCGCCTCTGCGGTTAGATAGTGCCGGTTAGAGCAGTGGGGAGGAAATAAAATAACAATCTCAATCTGTTTGTGTATTTGAGAGGTATTCCTTAATGGCCATGACATGCCTTTCAGCGCTGTCCTTATGCCTATTGACAATCTCCCTCATCTTCTCTTGGATTTTGTCTTTTAAGACTTTATTTTTTTCCAAAAATAGGATATTTTCAGCCAGTTCCTGAGAAGACCGTATTTCCATTCCCTGCCAGCATTCTTTCAGTTCATCTACAACTTCCCGGGCTTTTAACATATAGGGGCCATAAAAAATTGGAGTTTCATGAACCATAGGCTCAATAATATTGTGTCCACCTAGGGGATCGGCAGGAATAATGCTCGATCCAATCAGAGCGTAAGAAGCCATAGCGTAAAGGTATGCCAATTCACCAAAGGTGTCTAGAATGATAACCTTTTCTCCAACCCCCATACCTTTTTTGATTTCGGTTCTTTTGATAAAACCAAGACCCAATGCAGTCAAGTAGCTTTCTGCCTGACAGATGAATTCGGTAAAACGGGGGGCAATGATTAACCTGAATTGGGGATCTTGTTTCCTCAAAAGGGCATGGGCATCTATGAGAAATTTTTCCTCCCCAGGATGGATGCTGCCCCCCAGCAATACCTTGTTCTCTGTCTCTAGACCCAGCTCTTTTAACCATTCTGTCCTGGTTTTACCTAATGCTTTCAATTTGGTGGTATCATATTTCAGGTTTCCCAGGATTTTGACAGAGTTCGCAGGACAGCCTAATTTTTCAAAACCTTCTTTATCTATCTGGTCTTTTACAGCAATAAAATCGAAGTGTTTATAAAATTCAAAGGGCATCGCCCTTTTTAAAATTCTGTTTTTGTCTAAATTCTTGCTCATAAAGGCGCTACAGAGAAACGTCTTGAACCCTAGCCTATAGGCTTCTCTGAATAAAACTGGAGCAGTAACAATTTCAATAGCCATCAAGAGCTTAGGTTTTATTTTTCTCAATACTTTTCTGACTACCCAAGTGATATCCCAGGGGGAGAAAAAAACATAGTCCACCCCATCAATCCTCTGAGCCAATAAATAAGCATTGTATTTATGAGTAGAAATTAGCAAATTGTATTCGGGAAACTGTTCCTTGAGCATTCTGCAAAGTGAGAAAATCTGGGTTATTTCGCCTCCTGCCTCTGTATTAATCCAGATTGATTTCCGGGATCGCGCCATCTCTTCTAAATCTTCAGGCAGTCTTCCCCAGCTTTGAAAAAAAAAGGCCTTCCAAACAGGGTCGCTTCCAAACACCACCCTTTTGAAGAAGGTATTTGGCAGAAAAAAGAGGATATTCGCCAGATATTTGATTTGCTGATATATTGCCTTGATTCTATTCACCATAGCCTCTTATTGATGTGCCATCTTTTCACGGATTATTTTAAATACCCTTTTCAACACGTCTGTCTTTCGATCAATATACCAGAGTAAGGGGATACAGAGAATGCCAAAAAGCAGTATCCTAAACATGGTACTGATAAATAAGGAAAGCCAGGAATTTGGATTTAAGGGTACGAACTGACTGACACCCAGGAGAAAGCCGGTAATCAAAAGGAAAGGGAATAAATTTCCGGCCATGAACTTAATGATGAGTTTTATACCGGCATAATGAAGCATTGCATATCCCAGAATAAGAAGATAGTATAAAAAATTTGCTATTCCAGTAGCAAGGGCAACTCCATTAATTCCGTAACCCCATTTGATAAATAAGTAATCTAAAAGACCAGCGATAGCAACCGCAAAGAATACCAGCGGAATAATGTAAATCTGTTTATTTAGGGTGATTAAGAATTGACTGGATGGATGGGTCAAAGATATAAAGAAGGTACCCAACAGAAGGATTTTTACTGACATAATCCCTTCAATATATTGAGGCAAAATTACCATAATCACAGGCGGTAAAATCAAAAAGGCAAAACCAATTATTATGGCTACGGAATAGGATAGAATCTGGGTGGGGGTGTTTACAAAGTTTTGTATGTCCACAATATTGTCTTTCAATGCGTAGCTTTCCTGAAATCTGGGGAACATAACAATCGATAAAGTAGCAGGGATAGTAAAGATATAATCACTGGCCATAATTGCTATGGAATAGTAACCCAACTGTTCAGATCCAAGCATATTGGCAATAAAAATTTTATCAATGTTTCTTATGGAGATAATCCCAACTGATAAAAGAATCAACGGTGCCCCGATTACAAAGAGCCTTTTCAGCTCCCTAATATCCAACTCGAAATCAAAGGAATATCTGGTTTTATAATAACAGAAGGAAATGTCAACTATCATCACCCCAATAGCAACCAGATAGATGCCGTAAATATTGAAGGGAATAACCAGAGACAAAGTCAACACAAGCCATATCAGAGCAAAGAGCACTTTGGCCTGACTCAGGATGGAAAAGTTTTTGTTTGCTCTTAACAATACAGTATAAAAGAGACCATATTGCCCTCCAAAGGCTAAAATGGCTACTGTCAGCAAACCGTAGAAATAAGATGTTGAAACCCTGTGTCTAACTCCGAAGGCATAAGCTACAATGCCGAAAAAAATAAGGAAGGAGAGAATAAAGGTAAAGGCAAATGCATTGTTTTTTATTTTCTCTGATCTTGCATGGTCATTTTTCCCGAAATAATAGGGAAGTTCTCTTTCAGCGGCGGAAAGTATTCCCAAATTGCTAAGATTAAAATAATATTGTATTACCTGGATGTAACTCCAGACCCCCATGAGGGCTGGCCCCAAGAATTTAAGAGTAACAATGCCGGTAATAATTCCTGTGATATTCCCCAAATAGACGCTGGTAATGAATTTAGAAGAGTCCTTTATGATCTGGTCTTTGGTGCTGTCGTGGAAATCTTCTTGGGGCATGTATTTTCCTATGGCTGGTTAAAGTCAGCAGGATCAGATCAACATACTCCATGTTACGATCTCATCTTCCGCAATGTGTCTGTCTGCCCTACGTCCGATTACCTGGTCGAAAAACCTCGGAGAGATGCCAGTTCCAGGACGTTTCATGGTCAACATCTCGGTCTTAATGATCTCTCCTTTTTTTATGGCGGTGTTGGCAACAAGACTGCGCCTGGCATTTTCTCTTGAGACCCTTTCGCAGGCAACAGGCTTCTTGTAGTATTCGCCGCCAATCTTTATAATGAAATTTAGGTTGTCTTTAAAAATTCTTATATCATCTGGATTCATGGCATGATAGTGGTCGTTTCCAGGGAGGGATTTATCAAGAGTGAAATGTTTCTCAATGATCTGAGCTCCTGACAAATAAGCCATCGTAAGGATCAACATGTTTTTGTCAGGGACAGTATGATCGGAATACCCTATGACCAGGTCGGGGTAAATATTCTTCATATGCTTGATCATGTTGAGATTGGCATCTTCAAATTGAGTAGGATAGTCCAATATGCAATGCAGGAGGGCTATGGTACTATTGCTTTTTTCCTTAATGGTATTGACTGCTTCATCGATCTCAGCTATAGTTGCAGCTCCAGTAGACAAAATAATGGGTTTTTTTTTACGAGCGATATAACGGATAAAAGGAATATTGGTGATATCTGATGATGCAATCTTAAAGAAAGGAACCAGTTTGTCCAAAAAGTCTGCTGCAGAAAAATCAAATGGCGTGGATAGAAAAATTATATCCCTTTTCTTGCAATAATCGGCTAACAATATGAACTCTTTTTCACCGAATTTATCATATTTCTTAAATAATTGGTACTGGGAGTCCGTTTTTTCTTTAGTACGATCCCAATAGGCTGGACTATCCTTGACAGCTAATTTCTCCGCTTTGTAAGTTTGGAACTTTACCGCATCCGCGCCTGCCTTCTTGGCTTCATCGATCATTTTTTTTGCTGTTTGCATATTGTTTTCATGATTGACACCAATTTCTGCAATGAGAAAAGGAGTGGGGCAGGAAATGATTTGCTTCCATAGCTTGGAATTAGACATAATAGCTACTTTCTGAATTCATGATAATGGTGAAATATGGCTTCTAAGACTCGGTCTATCCCTGGCCTTAAGTCATAGCGCTGCATTTTTCTTCTCATCTCCACCCTGAGATGGGATTTGCTAACCAATTCTTCCGTTACTTCTACAATCTTTTTTTCGTCTACTGTTTTGCCCAGTCCTAAATTGATAATACCATTATTGATGTTAGCGAATAAGTGTCCCATCTCCCTATCATTTTGGGCAAGTGCAATACAAGGCGTTCCAACGGCTGCCACCTCGTAAATTGTCCGTCCGCAGGATGTATAGACAAGATCCGCTTTGGCCATATACTTGCTGATAAACTTAACATTTTTTCTTATTTGACAGTTCATTTTACTCTTAGCTAGAAATTGGCTCAATGATGAGTGATGAATATAACCCAATCCCAAAATTACTATTACCTTGAAATTAGCTTTACACTCATCCAATGCCGACAAAATCTTGCACGTGAGATTCCCCTCATCGACACCTCCAAAGGTTATAAGAATGCTCTTAACTTCCGGGCGCAATTTCTCTTTTTTTATTGAATAGAATTCATCTCGGAGGCATACATAATCGGGTCCCCAGAGATGATTGGTATAGGGCACAGGGCTTTCATAAAGGGCATTGATGACAAGGTTTGCATACTGTGCACCTTCTCCGAGGTCTTCAAAATTTACCACGAACTTCCCCATTCTTTTCAGCGCCTGCATGTATTGGACATTCGTATCCAATATATCATTGATCAGAATATCCGAATTCAAGGTCTCAATTACAGGAATGGAATCTCCTTTGAAAGTGACAATCTCCTGGTGGCTTTGCTTAACAATGGAAATACCGAGGGGATAACGGCTGTCCATTAAAAAAATGACCTGGTGATCCATAATCCTTTGAGCCAAGGTCAACGCCCGATAGATATGCCCCAAGCCTATTTTCCCGTATCCGTCAACCCGGAATACAATCCTTCTTCGGTTCAGAATTTTTTCAGTCAGCCACCAGTCCATGGGCGAATCAATGTCTATGGCTTCCTCTGTAGACAGGGAGATAAAGGATATGTTCCTCCCAATCCTGTTATTTTCATTGACTGCCTCCCGTCTGCTGGCTAAGATGCTCCCAGTTTCTTTTAAGATTTTTGGCAAAAGCTGCCTGTTTTTCCTTTCTTTATAAAGGGGAGTAAATTTGCCCCCACTCTCTATCCAGTAAAGATGAGTGGCATCCTTCACAGAAATCACAGTGTCCAGTTTTTCCTCAATCAGCTTTTCGATCGCATGGTCCAAAGTTTCTGCCTTCAAAGTAGGAGATGTAGGCTGCAACGTCACTACAATAGTCGGGGAATAACCCTTCTTTTCCAGTTTCTGTAAGACATCATAGATGACCGGGTCTAAGGGAATATCATCTCCAGATAGTTTTTTTGGTCTTATCAGCACTTCAGCTCCGAATCTCTTCGCTATTTCCGCGATTTCACGATCTTCGGTGGAAACAATTATTCTCTGAAGATACTTTGAATGTCTTGCAGTCTCCAGTATATAGGTAATCAAGGGTTTGTCCGCCAGTAATCTGATATTCTTGCGAAATATGCCTTTAGAACCACCTCTGGCAGGTATTATAGCAATGATTTTTTCTTTCACTTGAAAGTGCACCTAGCTCTGTCATTGCGAGCCCCGACAGGTCGGGGCGAAGCAATCCTTTCTCTATACCCCTTCCTTTTGTTCTTGCATCTCTATGACCGGCAACATTATCACTATAGCTGCTAAAAACCAGAAAGGTTCCATAATACGGACGATGATAAAGGTATTAGCTCCAATTGCATGTGTTAACATGGCTGTTAAGCCAGCTAGAAATCCTAAAGCCAATCCCTTGTAAAACCTATCTTTTGACCTTCGATATGCTTCAAGGGCATTTGTAAACAGTGAATAGATCAACCATAAAAATGCTGCCATACCTAAAATACCGGTTTCAACCAAAACCCGGGGATACTGAGCATCAAAAAAAGAATGCCCGCCAACTCCATAGCCTAATATAGGATGTTTTACCCAGTGTTTGGTAATTACGTTTTTCCAGGCATTAAGACGGGCAGAAGTAGAGGTATCGATAGTAGTCCCACCAACCTTTATTTGACCAAGTTCTTTTGGTTGAGTAAAGGTATAGGCAATCCTATCCTTGACAACAGAAGGTATTAAAAATGGTCCCAAGCTTATCAAAATAGTCAGCGTTATTACGAGGCTTATCTTCTTTTCACTCAGTATGAGAAATAGAAAATACATAGAAATTATTGCTACGTATGAACCTCTTGATTGGGTAAACAGAAAAGGAATGATTATTAAAAGAGTCAATACACCGAGAAGAATCTTATTCCTCCTTGACTCTGTAGTGAGAAATAATCCTGCTGCTATTGATAGAATAAAGACCAAGTACCCGCCAAGGGTGTTTGGTTCACCAGTTTCTCCTTCAAAAGGTGCGGTTATCCTATCCCCTGCAGGTATCTGGTAGATTCCGATTATGCTGACAACCGCACAGGTAAATAATATGGCTATTACCCAGTATCTTATTTGTTTTCTATCTCTGATATTGTTTACCACCATGAAATATACGATGAAATACTCGATGTATTTAAGGACAAAGAAGAACCCTGTTTTGATTTGGACTCGTCCGAACATAATACCGAATGCAGTTGAAAGAACCATTGCTGCTATATAATAAAATATGGGTTTATTTAAAGGCGTTTTTAAAAAAAGCCCCAGTTCTTTGTATATAGCACTCTTGGCAAACCAACTGAAGCCGATTAACACAAGTAAAAAGTCATCCAGACGCAGTGTTAGCCCTCTTTCTACAGCACTTTCTCCACCAATCTGTCCAACAACAACCTCAGGCCCTAATAGCATAGATAAGATAAGGATATACGGGGCTGCCTCAGTATTTGCGAAGCTAATAATAAAAATCGCTATTCCACCCATAACTAGCAGCACTATGGTGGGCTTAACATGAGCTATGCCAAAACTAAGAAATAAAGCGATTAAAAGAAGCCCGGAAAACAACAGTATGGTTTTATTGTCAAGCCTCTTTAATAGATTAATCATAAGAGAGTTCCCTATATAAACTGTCTGGATTTATCTACTTTTATTGAGTACGAAAAATTGGTATGAGTCTTTATGAAACAGAGGTAAAGCAACCAGACCTTGGATATAATAACACATGGCTCTATGATCGGTGGGTTGTATAGCGTTGTCAGGGAAATGTAAATCTTCAAGTGTTGTTATCTCTTATATTCTTTTTTTAGCTTTTCTATGTCGGAACCGGCAAGCCCCTTTTTGGTATCTTCAACCTTTTTAACAATCTCGCCCTCAATTCTTTTCGTTATTACCCTGTCCAGTAAAACAGGGACTCTCCCGGTTATGAAAGATACAACTATTGCGAGCAAAAAACATATAAGGGTGACTACAATCAGGAATTTTACCTCTTTCCTCTTTCTGGTTTTGCTTTTCCTTCTCCTTTTAAACAATTCTGTTCACTCCCCACAAGAGTTGTATAGGATTTATTCTTCTTTGTCTTTTTCTTTTTGTGATGGTTTTTATATCTCCGGTTTCTGCTTTGCTCTTCGATACCACCTCTTTGGCATTGAAGAAGTTTTCCTCTTATCTCCATAGGCATAGTAACGGTCATATTTAAATTCTGTATAATCAGGGCTTATCTCTGTCTGAAGTTTATTCAATACAACCCCTATTACTCTTGCTTTAACGTTCTCTAATTGAGCCTTGGCACGCCTTAATGCCCCTCGGGCTATTTTCCCTACATGATATACTAGAATTGCCCCATCCAGTTTTGAGGCCAGAATAGAAGCATCTGCTGCGGC
>JAGVOB010000113.1 GCA_020052955.1 Candidatus Omnitrophota bacterium
CTTTTCACGTTCTTGGAGCGTCAGTTGCGTATATTGTATATTCATAAACACTTAGGATAGCACAATTCCTAAGTGTTGCACTTAATTATTGAACTCAGGTATGTCATTTTGATTTTTGAACTTTGATATTTAAATTTTAATCAAGGAGGTTTGATATGCCCTGTGGTAAAAAACGTAAGCGCCACAAAATGGCAACCCATAAACGCAAAAAAAGATTAAGAAGAGATAGGCATAAGAAGAAAGATAGATAATTTATTTATACATCAGTATGAGCCATACGGAAACCTCGGGATAAAGCCCGAGGAGTTATGGAAGGCTTTATCGGTATAAATTTTCATAACGATAGGTAATCCCAAAATTTGGGATAAATCCGCAATCTATCCTATTTCATAAGCGCTCTAAAGAAGAGTTTGCATAAAAATCTTAAATGAAGAAAATTAAGTTTTCTGCGGCGGGAATTTTTGTCTTTGGAGGCATAGCAGCGTTACTAATAATTACGGCAGGATGCAAGTATTCTAGTTCTGGTAATCAGGCAGGAGGCTTTGGAAATAGCTTCACAGAGCTCGTCCAAAAATTTTTTGTAAGGGAAAATTATTCCCGACAGGCAGTAAGCGCACCCAGAGAAATCTCCTCTGGCGAGGCAGAAAAGGCCAAGCCTATCAGCCAAAGGGCTCTCTCCAGGGCATACGCGCATTATACCTCAGGCCTCATATATGAAGACAAGGGTTTATTAGATGAAGCGATAAGAGAGTATAAAATTGCCGCTGATTTTGATTATACCTCTTCAAATATACATTATAAGCTCAGCGCATGTTTTATAAGAAAAGGGGATATTAAAAGGGCTAAAGAGGAATTGAACATAGCCTCAAACTTATCTCCAGAGGACATAAAGTATCATTTTGCCCTGGCATTTTTATATCTGAGCGTAAAATTTTATGATGATGCCGAGAGAGAATTCAGGAAGATTATAAAGATTGATCCGGAGAATCTTATTGCCCTTAATTATTTAGCGGAGCTTTATCTGTTGGACGATAAGATACAAGAGGCGATAGCAATCTATGAGCAGATTGCACAGAAGAAGAATTCAGAATTTGTCCATTTTAATATAGGGCAGCTTTATTTCAGGCTTGATAAATTTGACGAGGCGATAGAACAATTTGAAGAGGCGCTTAAAATAAACTCCAATTATGTAAATGCTGTGGTTGGCCTAGCCCTCGTTTACGAGGCTAAGAATAATCTTGAAAACGCAACAAAGCAGTATGAAAAAGCCATAATACTTTCACCTTTAGATACGAGGCTATACCGCCAACTCGCGGTTCTTTATAATAAGCAGAAGCGCGTAGATGAGGCTATTGCTCAGTATCGCAGGTTATTAGAGTTTGCACCCGATGAAACGGAGGCATATATAGGGCTTGCCTATGCTTATATTTGGGGTAAGAAGTTTGAAAATGCACGCAAAACTTTAAATGAAGGAATAAAACTGGGCAAAAAACTAGACCAGTTTTATATATTATTAGGAATAACTTATTCGGAGGAAAAAAAGAACAAAGAGGCCGAGAGCTCGTTTTTAAAGGCAAGCCAGCTAAACCTGAAGAACGCGGATGCGTATTTTTATCTTGGAGCGCATTATGAACGCACGGGCAGAAGGGAAGAGTCCGTCCTAAACCTTAAGAAAGCAATAGAGCTTAACAGCGAACATGCGGATGCATATAACTATCTGGGTTATATGTTTGCGGATGAAGGGATAAATCTTGACGAGTCTATCGAGTTAATTAATAAAGCCTTGAAGCTAGAACCTCAAAACGGTGCATTTATCGATAGCCTTGGCTGGGCGTTGTTTAAAAAGGGCAATGTTGAAGAAGCGCAGTCTCAGATTGAAAATGCCTTAAAGTATCTTGATAGCGACCCCGTAGTATATGATCATCTCGGCGATATCTATTTTAGGAAAGGGAAAATAGAATCTGCCAGAGATGCTTGGGAGAAGTCTTTAAGATTAGACCCGTCTCAAGAAAAGGTGAAAGAGAAGCTTAAATCCAACGATAGAGAGAAATGATATTATGATGCTCTGTCTACTAAATAACATTATCATTAGAAATTCAAATATCAAAAATAAAATATCAAAATGACAATGCAAAATTCAATTTCTTTAAGGCATCGTCGTATTCAAAAGCAACTTAAAATTTTTACATTTTGATTTGTGATTTTGATTTTTGCACTTTGATTTTTGCATTAAACCCTTATTTACTTTACAATGCATTATGAGAACCAGACCCGATATAAGCTTTCTTAAAAAAGAAGCTATAAAGATAAGAAGAGATATCCTTACCATGCTTGAAGCGGCAGGCTCTGGCCATCCGGGAGGCTCGCTGTCGTACGTGGAACTCCTGATAGGGCTTTATTATTATAGGTTGAGGCACGATCCCAAAAATCCGTTTTTAAAAAACAGGGACAGGTTTATCCTATCAAAGGGGCATGGTTGTCCTGCGCTTTATGCTGTATTGGCCAATCAGGGCTATTTTCCCAGAGAAGAGCTTTTGACTTTAAGAAAGCTTGATTCAAGGCTTCAGGGCCATCCGGATAAGGCGCACCTGCCGATATTAGAGGCGACAACCGGTTCGTTGGGACAGGGCCTTTCCATCGCTAACGGAATAGCCCTGGCTTCGAAGATTGATGGTGTTGATATAAGGGTGTATTGTCTGCTTGGAGATGGCGAGCTGGATGAGGGGCAGGTATGGGAGGCCATTATGACAGCAGCACACTATAAACTTGATAATGTATGCGCAATAGTCGATTATAATAAATTTCAGATAGACGGTTCAGTTAAGGATGTTAAGAATCTTGAGCCGCTTGTTAAAAAATGGGAGGCCTTTAATTGGCATACCATAGAGATAGACGGCCATGACTTTAAAGAGATTATGGATGCATATGATGAATTAGATAGCGTAAAAGCAAAACCTACCGTTATAATAGCGCATACTATAAAAGGAAAGGGCGTATCGTTCATGGAAAATAATGTAAATTGGCATGGCGTGGCACCGAAGAAGGAACACCTCGAGAAAGCCCTCAAAGAGCTAGAGGAGCAGGATAACAAAATAAAAAAGAGCGATTAATATGAGTGAACTCAAACCAACTAGGGATGGTTTTGGAGAAGCGCTTGTAGAACTCGGCAGGAAAAACCCCAATGTGGTTGTTCTCTCGGCGGACCTTACCTCTTCTACGAGAGCAAATTACTTTATGGAGGCATTCCCCGAGAGGTTTTTCAGGATGGGTGTTGCAGAGCAGGATATGGTTGGTACCGCGGCAGGTTTTGCCCTTATGGGAAAGATTTCTTTTGCGTGTACATTCGGGGTTTTTGCAACGGGGAAAACATGGGAGCAGCTCAGGGTTTCTGTCTGCCAGATGAAACTTAATGTAAAAATTGCCGGTTCGCACGGAGGTATCACTGTTGGTCCCGACGGAGCAACACATCAGGCCCTTGAAGAGATTTCCCTCATGCGCCCTCTTTCAAACATGACGGTTATTGTACCCGCCGATTATCTTGAGGCAAAAAAAGCTACTATCGCAGCCTGCAGTTTTCCGGGGCCCGTATATTTGAGGTTGGGCAAGGACCCTTCCCCGAATGTAACCAAAGAAGAGGATTTATTTGAAATAGGCAAGGCGTCTGTTCTGAAGGGTGGTAAAGACCTTACGCTGATAGCATGCGGTATTATGGTAGCAGAGGCCTTAAAAGTCTCCGAGGCATTAGAAAAAGAGGGTATTGGTGTGAGGGTTTTAAATCTCCACACTATAAAGCCTATTGATAAAAAAGCCATAATTGATGCAGCCAGGCAAACAGGCGCTATTTTAACAGCGGAAGAACATACTGTTATAGGCGGATTAGGAAGCGCAGTGGCAGAGGTAGTAGTTAAGAATTACCCTGTTCCTATGGAGATGGTTGGCATTGAGGATATGTTCGGACGTTCAGGAAAGTCCCAGGAGTTAATGAGGGTTTATAATCTTACACATGAAAATTTAGTTAAAAGGGTAAAGCAACTTTTAGATAGAAAGCGCACCCCTTCTTATTAACCCAAATTTTGCGATAACAAAATTTGCCCCGAAGGGGTTGTATGAGCAAATCCGATGAGGATTTGCTCGGCTTTACAAGGTCATCCCAAATTTTGGGATACCCCGCAAAGCCGGTCGAACTCTCGTCGAGTTTGACCGTGCGGCCCCTCGCATTCGCTCGGGGCGAATTTTTCTAATGAAAAATCCGGGATTAATCCAATGGCATTAGAGCTTCTTTCTCCCGCCAAGGTAAACCTGTTTCTTGATGTGATATCTAAGAGGCCCGACGGGTTCCATAATATATTCACTGTCTTTGAGAGGATAGACCTTTTTGATAGAATAGTTATGGATGTGATAAAAGATGAGATAATAATCGAGACAGATAATAAAGATATACCTCGAGGCAAGGATAATTTAGCTTTTAAGGCGGCTGAGCTGTTTTTGAAGAAATTCAGGGTAAAAAAAGGTCTTCATATAAGAATTAATAAAAACATACCGGTGGCAGCGGGTCTTGGCGGCGGGAGCTCAGATGCGGCGACTGTTTTACTCGGAGCTAACAGACTTTTTGGCTTACGCCTTAAAAAGAGCGAGCTTATACCCTTGGCCAAAAAGATAGGCTCTGATGTAGCATTTTTCCTGGAAGAAACCAGCTTTGCCATAGGAGAAGGCAGGGGGGATATTATAACGCCATTGAAGATAAATAAGAGATTTTGGCATATTCTTATATATCCGAACATTAAAGTATATACAAAGGATATATACGAAAAGGTGAAAATAGACAAAAATAACACAACCCCAATGTTTACAAATTATTGCGATAAAAGGATTAAATTGCGCAATTTGCGGGAAAAATTGAACTTGACACATTCGGCGACCCCTCAAAAGGCGGGGTCCTTGGGGAGTCAGAGCCGTCCCGCCAAAAGCGGGGTCTCACTCAATGTTAACTACTTGAGAAAGGAAAATATAGAAAATCCCGACGTTTCTTCGGGACCATCGGGGTATACAAATATGTTGACAAAATATATCCATGGTAGTATAAATACTTTACTTAATCATAATACTATAATATATAACAAATTAGAAAAAATTGTACTGGAGAAATTCAGCTTAGTAAGGCAGGTAAAGGAGATCCTGGAAAGTTACGGCATAAAATCGTTAGTCAGCGGGAGTGGTCCAACAGTTTTTGGTTTATTAAACTCAAGAAAGGAGGCCGAGTTAATAAGGGAGAAGCTTTCAAGTGAATACGATTGGCAAATATTCTTAACGCGGACATGTTAGACTTTTAATAGGAGGTTTAAGCGTCGTGGAGATTACAGAGGTTAGAATATTCATAAAAAATGTGCAGGATCGTAAATTAAAGGCCTATTCAACTATTACTTTCGACAATACCTTTGTAGTAAGGGATATCAAGGTAATAGAGGGCAATAAAGGCCTATTTGTTGCCATGCCTTCAAGAAAGCTTAAGGAGACTTGCCCAAAGTGTAACCATAAGAATATGCTGCACAGTAAATATTGCAACAACTGCGGTAGCTCTCTTCCTCAGCCTCAAAAGACAGAGCCTTATATGAATAACGAAGCTGAAAGACAGGCAGAGCATAAAGATATTGCTCATCCTATTACACAGGAATTCAGGGAGTATCTGCAGAAAAAGATACTGGAGGTATACGAACAGGAAAAAACAAAGGGACCATCGGCTCAAGGCGGGTCAGACTACCAAAATAAAAGGGTTTAATTTTATACATCAGTATGAGCCACACGGAAACCTAGTTATGGAAGGCTTTATTGCCCGGCAGTGTAATGGTAACATAATAAAAACTCAAAAATTTATCAATGGTTTCTAGAGTCAGAAAGTTGTTAAAACAATATAAGGTAACTAAACTCGAAGGATTAAGTCAAAAGTTAAAGATTTCTCTAGATAAAATCAAAAATATTTCATGTGGAAGAACATCCTTCACCTCACTATTTAAAGATAGACATCAATATAGAATTTCTCCCAAGCGCTCTAAGGAATTAGCTGAGCTTATTGGTATAGTCTTGGGAGATGGCAATATATTTCAGTTTGATAGATGTCAACGCTTAACGATAAGTTGTAATGCTTTCTATAGGCAATATATTAAACATATTAGCCAGCTTATGAGAATTATTTTCAAAAAAGAGCCTAGTGTTATAAAGAGGTTAAAGGTGAATTGTACTGACGTATGTTTATATATGCAGGATATCGATAAGGCGTTAGGTTTGCCTACAGGTAATAAACTAAAAAATTCAATAAAGATCCCTGGGTGGGTTTTTAAGAAGAAAGAATATCTAACAAAGTGTCTTAAGGGGTTATTCGAAACAGATGGTCATTATGCATTAAATAAGAAATATTATGTTGAATACATACAGTTTTGTAATAAAAGTGAATCTTTAAAAGAATCTGTGATTAAAGCGTTGAAATCTTTAGGTTACTCTCCTCAGATGGGGAATCTTTATGTTAGATTAGCAAAGAGAATACAAGTGCGTCAATTCATCAAAGAGATGGGCTTTGAAAGACCATCTCCTTCTTTGGTAAATTAGTAAAATGATATTTTTGGGACGTCGTCCAATGGTAGGACACGAGAATTTGGGTCTCGCTATTGTGGTTCGAGCCCACACGTCCCAGCCAGTCTGGTATCACAGAGTGCGAAATTTTGTGTTAAATTCTGATAGTTTTTACGTCTCTTATCCAGAAGGATAGACCGTCCTAAACCTTTTAAGGATGGGTCTAATACCTTGTAAGGAAGGGACTTATCAGAATATATGAGTTGAGAGCCTAAGAGAGTTACGAAACTGATAAGCTTACCCTGATATAAAACCAGCCGAATTTTATACATCAGTATGAGCCATACGGAAACCTCGGGCTAAAGCCTGTGGAGCTATGGAAGGCTTTATAGTAATTTGAATTTTTTTATAATGGCATATTAAGAGGAACTATTAATGTTAGAAAAGTGTTCTTTTTGTGGCAGGAGCAAAGAGAGGGTAAAAAAATTATTCAGCGGCCATAGCGTGCATATATGCGATTCCTGTATTAGATTCTGCAACGAAGTTCTTCAAAAGGAAGAACTCACTCAGAAGAAACAAAGGTCTCTTCCGGCTATAAAGAGTCTGTTAAAACCGGTGGAGATAAAAAACCAGCTTGACGAGTTTGTTATCGGCCAGGAAAAGGCGAAGCGTCAGCTATCCGTCGCCGTGTATAATCATTATAAGAGGCTACAGGCGGGCGCTGATGTAGGGGATGTAGAGCTTGAAAAGTCAAATGTGTTGCTTATTGGCCCAACAGGCTGCGGCAAGACGCTCCTTGCAAGAACCCTTGCAAAGATTTTGGAGATCCCCTTTGCCTTGTGCGATGCAACCCCGCTTACTGAAGCGGGGTATGTCGGAGAGGACGTTGAAAATGTTTTGGTCAGGCTTCTTCAAAACTGTGATTATGACGCGCACAGAGCGGAATATGGCATAGTCTATATAGATGAAATTGATAAGATCGGCAAAACCCATGATAATGTTTCGATAACAAGGGATGTTTCGGGGGAGGGAGTTCAGCAGGCGCTCCTTAAGATTTTAGAGGGTACTGTTGCCAATGTCCCGCCGCAGGGCGGAAGAAAACATCCGCATCAAGAGTTTATTCAGCTTAATACCACAAATATATTGTTTATCTGCGGAGGTACATTTGTCGGCCTTGATAAGATTATAGAGAGAAGAATAGGCCATAAGGTTATAGGTTTTTGCCAGGAGTTATCCGATAAACCGCATAAGGACATAGGAGAGGTTTTGGTCCAGATAGAGCCCGACGATCTTCTTAAGTTTGGTATGATACCCGAATTTGTGGGTAGATTCCCGGTAATAGCAACGCTAAGTTCTCTCGATGAACAGACGCTTATAGAAGTCCTCACCAAGCCTAAAAACTCTCTTATAAAACAGTATATGAAATTCTTTGAGATGGAAAGCGTCAAACTAAATTTCGAGAATGAGACTTTAAGATTTATAGCGCGTGAGGCTATAAAGAAGAATACCGGCGCAAGGGCGCTGAGGGCGATACTGGAAGATGCCATGTTAGAGGTAATGTATACACTGCCTTCGGAGTCAGATATTATTGAGTGCCTGGTCACGGTTGATTCTGCGAAGAAAAAGCTAAAGCCGCAGCTTATTTCAAAGAAAGAGCCAAAGAAAAAAGTAGCATGAATAAATTCAAATATCATCCGCCAAAAATTGTGGCGGATTGTATTTTGATTTTTGCATTAAGAATATTATGAAAGATATAGTTGGTGTTATATTAGCAGCCGGCGAAGGGACGCGGATGAAATCCGCCGTACCAAAGGTGCTTCATAATCTCTGGGGAATGCCGGTATTGTTGCACACAATAAGAGCCTTGAAGTGCGCCGGCATAGACAGGATTATAGTTGTAGTCGGGTATAAATCGGAGCGCATAAAGGAGCACTTGAAGGGTTTTGAAATAGTGACCCAGAAAGAGCTTTTAGGAACCGCAGATGCCCTTTACAGAACAAGGAAGGCGCTCTTCGGTTTTGACGGTACTGTCCTGGTGGTATGCGCAGATGCGCCTCTTATAAAAACAGACACCATTTTGAAGCTTATTCATATGCATAGAGATGAACAGGCCGCATGCTCTCTTTTAAGCGCTGAGCTTAGAGACCCGACAGGCTATGGCCGCATAATAAGAAATGATGAAGGAGAGGTTGTAAGGATAGTAGAAGAGAATGACGCCTCTATTTATCAAAGGGTGGTTCCAGAGGTAAACTCAGGCGCGTATTGCTTTGATTCCAAAAAACTATTTGCCGCATTAGATGAAATCATGTTAAGGCCGAAAAGGGGAGAATATTACCTTACGGATACCATAGATTTTTTTAAGAGGCATAAAGATAAGGTAGTCGCTCATGCTACGGATGATCCTTCTGAAATAATCGGCATAAATTCAAGAAATGATTTAGCTCTTGCGCATGATATTTTAAGAAAACGGATAATCGAAGAAATCATATCGGGAGGGGTTACTGTTATAGACCCCGGCACGACCTTTATAAGCTCTAATGTAACAATTGGACAGGATACCATAATATATCCTTTTGTTTTTATCGAAGCAGATGTTAATATAGGTAAGAACTGCTCAGTGGGGCCTTTCTGCAGGATAAGGAGTTCCACCACGATAGAAGATGACACAAGGATTGGAAATTTTGTTGAGATAACAAGGAGCCATATTAAAAGAGGCACTAAGATAAATCACTTTAGCTATTTAGGGGATGCCGCCGTTGGCTCAAAAGTGAATATAGGCGCCGGTACCATAACCGCAAACTATAACGGAAAATCCAAGAATAAAACGTTTATAGGAAATGATGCGTTTATCGGAAGCGGAACGATACTTATAGCGCCTGTCAGGATTGGTGATTATGCTACAACCGGCGCGGGTTGTGTTGTACCGAAGGGGAAAGATATACCTAAAGGGTCCGTTGCGATAGGTGTACCGGCAAGGATACTAAAAAAATCAAAGAGGAGTCATTCTAAATGAACGGTCAATTAGTCGTATTTAGCGGAAATTCTAATCCTGCGTTAGCAAAGGCAATATGCAAGTACCTAAAAATTCCTCTGGGAGATGCGATTGTATCTAAGTTTTCAGAAGGTGAAGTCCGCGTAAAGATAAACCAGGACGTGAGAGGCCGCGATGTATTTATTATACAGTCTACATGCCCTCCCGTAAATGACAACCTTGTTGAGCTATTAATAATGATAGATGCGCTAAAGAGGGCATCGGTAAAAAGGTTGACAGCTGTTTTACCCTTCTATGGTTATGCGCGGCAGGATAGGAAAGACCAGCCGAGAGTTCCTATAACCGCAAAACTTGTCGCAGACCTTATAACCGTTAGCGGTGCCCATAGACTTCTGACGATAGATCTCCATGCAGGCCAGATTCAAGGTTTTTTCAATATCCCCGTAGATCATCTATTCGCAGCACCTGTGATGGTTGAGTATTACCAGAAGATGAAAATCAGGGATCTTGTGGTTGCGAGCCCCGATGTGGGTGGCATAAAAATGGCGCGCGCATTTTCAAAAAGGCTTAATGCCGATCTTGCGGTGGTTGATAAGAGACGGCTTGATCATCAGAACTCTGAGGTTATGAATATACTGGGAGATGTTAAAGGCAAAAATATCATTATAGTTGATGATCAGGTTGCAACGGCAGGCTCTATAACCGAGGCGGCATATGCGTTAAAAGATGCGGGTGCAAAGGCTATATATGCCAGCATTACCCACGGGGTTCTTTCCGAGCCTGCTATCGAGAGGATAGAAAAAAGCCCGCTTAAGGAATTGGTGATAACCGATACAATACCTTTATCCAGAGAAAAGCATAACAAGAAGATAAAGGTTTTATCCATAAGCAATCTTCTGGGAGAGGCAATAAAGCGTATACATAACGAAGAATCTGTAAGTTCACTTTTTATGTAAGTGAGACCCAAGCTTACGGAACAGATCCCTCGTCCGCCACAAATTATGGTGGACTCGGGATTAATTCCTCCGCCTCGGGCGGACTCATTAAGGAGATGTTACAATGGAGCAGATAAAATTAGAGGCGCAACTTAGAAACGAAAAAGGCAAAGGGTACCTAAAGAGCCTGCGAAGGGATAATTTGATTCCGGCCGTTGTGTATAGGAAGGGCGAGAAGACCTTAAGCATTAAATTTGACAAAAAGGTTTTCTACAAGGCTATCCACACTCAGGCGGGAGAAAATGTAATAATAAATTTAACGTTTGATAAAGGGTCAAAAATTAAGAATAAGACGGCTATAATAAAAGAAATCCAGTATAACCCGATTACGGATGAGATAGTGCATGCGGATTTTAACCAGATATCCCTTACCGAGAAGATAGTCGTTAATGTGCCGATAATCTCAAAAGGCGAATCGATAGGCTCCAAGGACGGCGGTGTTTTGGCGCATGTTTTAAGGGAATTGCAGATTGAGTGTCTCCCCACTAACATACCCCAGTCCATAGAGGCCGATATAACAAGTCTGAATATAGGAGATTTGCTTCATGTAAAAGATCTCCTCGTGCCCTCCGGCATAAAGGTAATTACAGACCCTGATTCGGTTGTTTTTTCCGTTGAGCCGCCTATGGTTGAAAAAGTGGAAGTAGCGGTTCCTACAGAAGAGGCCGAGGAACCTGAGGTTATAAAGCAGAAGAAGGAAATGCCCGAGGAAGAGGAAGAGGAAAAGGAAAAGGCGAAAGAGGCTAAGAAGGAAAAAGAATAAGCCTTTCATGAAATTAATAGTAGGGCTGGGCAATCCCGGCATAATTTATAGAAATACCAGGCACAATATAGGTTTTAAGGTTATTGACGCTCTTTTAAAAGAAGCTAATATAAAGCCGTTAAAAACGTATTCGCACTCTTTATCCGCCAGTTTAAAAATATCAAACGAAAAGGCGATATTAGCAAAGCCGCTTACTTATATGAACCTTGCAGGAGGCTGCGTAAAAGGCCTCATGGAGCTTAAGAGAGTAGAATTAAAAGACTTATTGATAATTTTAGACGATGCAGATTTAGAATTAGGCAGAATTAAGCTCATGGCAAGAGGAGGCGATGCGGGCCATAAAGGACTTCGCTCTATTATAAGGGAATTAGGCACGGGCGAGTTTAACAGGCTTAGAATAGGTATCGGGCGTCCGCCATCGAGAATGCTTTCAGAGTATGTCCTGGATGAATTTAAAAAAGGGGAGTTACCCTTCGTCAAATATGCGATAGAACTTTCCTGTAATGCAGTAGATACGTGGGTTAGATATGGGATAGATGCAGTGATGAACAATTTTAATTCCTTGAAATTTGTGGCAGTATAAATTAGGGTACTATAATATGTTTAATTCGTCCGCCAAAGTTCTGTGGCGGGGTCATTAAGGAGTTAATGCAATAACAGATCCCTCGCTTAAGCAAGCTAAAAATCTCTTCGATATTTTCAGCTTAAGCTTCGGGATTAATTCCGACATACAAGTTACCTCGTCCGCCTTAGGCGGACTCCGTAACTTGTGTCGTCATTAAGGAGGCATAAATTGAATAATTATGAAGGTATGTTCCTGCTAAGCCCAAAGCTTACTGATGAAGCGCTTGAAAAAGAGATAGCCAATATAAAAGGTGCCTTGGAGAAAAACGAGGCTAAGGTAGAAAAAATAGAGACATTAGGGAAGAAGGCGTTAGCCTATAAAATAAAAAAGCTTAAAGAGGGCATCTATGTGCTTGTTAATTTTAAGGTGAAGCCCTCTTCCATAATAGCCGTTGAAAAGGTATTTAAGCTTGATGAATCTATTCTAAGAACTTTAATAATCTTGAAAGGATAAAAAGATTGTTTTTCGCATCAAAAAGTGAAATACATTAAATAAATATTAAATAACAGATCCCTCGTCCGCCACAAATTATGGCGGACTTCGGGATTAATTCGTCCGCCTAAGGCGGACTCATTAAGGAGGCGTGAATAAATGGCTGCTTTAAATAAGGTATTTCTAATAGGAAATTTAACGCGAGATCCAGAATTGAAGTATATACCTCCCAGCACGGCTGTTTGCAACTTTTCTATGGCAGTAAACAGGACATATGTGCTGCAATCAGGAGAAAAGCGCGACGAGGTGTGTTTTGTGAGGGTTGTTGTATGGGGTAAGCAGGCTGAGAGTGTAAATCAGTATTTGAATAAAGGCAGCCTTGTATTCGTTGAGGGCAGGCTTCAGTATCGCACATGGGAACAGGATGGGCAGAAGAGAAGCACGTTAGAGGTTAAAGCTGATAGAGTGCAATTTCTTGCAAAATCCAGACAGGCCGAACCAAACGCAGCTAAGGAAGCAGGGCTCCCTGAAGCAACAACCGATGAGCCATCAGTGGAATACCCGGCTAACGAAGAGAAGAAGTCTGATGACGAGGTGCCGTTTTAACTCAAATTTTTCTAATGAAAAATTTGGGTTAAAACATACAGCGCTTGAGCAAAAATGCTCTTAACGTGGATTTTTCTGGAGCCCCACGGATGAAACCCGTGGGACCTAAACTTACACGCCCATCTTGGGGCGACGTCCCGATCCGCCATTCACCCATGGCCATGGAACTCTGGTGACGGGATTAGATAATTACACAAGCAAAATTATACATTCGCGGCCAGCAAAGTCCCGAGTCCGCCCGAGGCGGACGAGGGGAACAATGGCCGGTTCCTTCGCAAAAGCTCAGGACACTGAGCAAGGCGAAGTGCAGTATGAGCCATACGGAAACCTGTTATGGAAGGCTTTATTATTAGGAGGGAAATAGATGTTTAAAAAAAGAGAGAAAAGCAGTTTTAAGGAAAAGCCTAAGTTCTTCAGGAAGAGGGTATGCAGGTTTTGTATAGATAAAATAGATGAAGTTGATTACAAAGATGTTTTACGACTCCAGAGATGTGTAACGGAGAGAGGCAAGATTACGCCAAGGCGCATATCCGGGAATTGTGCGCCCCATCAACGTAAACTCAGCCACGCAATAAAAAGAGCAAGATATATAGGGTTACTTCCATATACAGCTGAGTAAAACATACTTTAGCTGTGGGTTTTTAGGAAAGACTGTTGTTATGGCTAATAATATACACTATGAAAATAACCAATGTCCAAATTCCAATCACCAAATAAATTTCAATATCCAATACCCAATTATCCAAACACAGGTTAGTTTGGTTATTGGTGCTTGGTGTTTGGTTATTAACCTCTAATAAAACATATTATATGAGGAGGTCTGACGAGGTGAAAGTTATACTGAAGAAAGAAGTTAAGGGACTGGGCAATCTTGGTTCAATTGTAGAGGTAAAAGATGGATTTGCAAGAAACTATCTCTTTCCTAGAGAATTGGCGATTGCGCATTCTAAAGAAGGATTAAAGGTCATTGAGGTAGAAAAAAAGAAAACCGAGGGTTTAATAAAGAAGAAAAAACAGGACGCATTGGATCTTGCAGAGAAACTTAAGAGTATCTCATGCACGGTAAAGGTTAAGGCAGGGGAAGAAGATAAGCTCTTCGGTTCAGTGACCACTGCCGATATTGCCCAGGCGCTTAAATCAGAAGGCATAGATATAGATAAAAAGGATATACTTTTAGAGGAGACTATCAGGAGCTTGGGTGTATATCAGGTTTTAGTTAAACTTCACCCTGAGGTAAAAGGTGAAGTTCGTGTTTGGGTTGTAAATGCGACCACAATTGAATTTTAATATATTTATGGTCGCATTTACCAACCGATATGTTACGTCTCATAGTTGGTTTTATTTAAAGGAGTCAGGAGTTTGTTAGGATGGAACTAAAAGATCTTACGCTGGAGAAGATTCCGCCGCAAAGTCTTGAGGCGGAGATGGCAGTTTTAGGGTCTATGCTTATAGAGGAAGATGCCATAGCTACTGCTATTGAGATGTTGGACAGCGACTTTTTCTACAGGGATAGTCATAAAAACATATTCACCACAATCGTTACGCTATTTGACACAAATAATGCAGTTGATCTAGTCACGTTGGTTGAGGCGTTGAAGAAAAAGGGCATTCTTGAGGAGATTGGAGGGGCATCATATATTACCAATCTTACAACAACCGTCCCTACAGCCGCAAATGTCGCATATTATGCGAATATAGTCAAAGAAAAAGCGCTGCTGCGTAATCTCATAACAACCGCCACTCTAATAGTGTCCGAGTGTTTTGGACAAAACAGGGATGTAAGAGATTTGTTAGACAAAGCGGAGCAAATGATATTTGATATTACAGGCTCTAAGGTTGAGACTACTGTAAAGCCCATAAAGGAGTTAGTAAAAGATGGCATTGAGACAATAGATAGGCTGTATAAACGTAAAGAGAATATAACAGGTATTCCAACAGGTTTTCATGAGTTCGATATAATGACAGCCGGGTTACAGAAATCGGATCTTATAGTTGTAGCAGGCAGGCCGTCTATGGGTAAGAGCGCGCTTGTAGCCTGCATGGCAGAACATATAGGGGTAGTCGAAAAAGTTCCCATTGCCATGTTCAGCCTAGAAATGTCTAAGGAACATCTGGTACAACGAATGTTATGTTCCCATGCTAGGGTAGATGCCCACAAGGTAAGGACAGGTTTTTTAGCCCAATCGGACTGGCCACGCCTTACAGCTGCTGCAGGCAGGCTATCAGAGGCGCCTATATTTATAGATGATTCGCCAGGCGCATCAGCCCTCGAGATAAGGGCGAAGGCAAGGCGCCTTAAGGCTCAACACAATATAGGGCTTATAATATTGGATTATCTGCAGATGATAAGAGGCCATAAGGGCGCCGAGAATAGGCAGCAGGAGATATCAGAGATTTCAAGGTCCCTTAAGGCGCTGGCAAAGGAGTTAAAAGTCCCTGTTATTGCAGTTAGCCAGCTTTCAAGGTCTCCGGAGAGGAGAGAGGACAGACGTCCCCAGCTGGCAGATCTAAGGGAATCAGGCGCTATTGAACAGGATGCAGACCTCGTTGCGCTTTTATTTAGAGAAGAATTTTATAATCCTTCGGAGGAGAATAAAGGAAGGACAGAGCTTATTATAGCCAAACAGAGAAACGGCCCTGTTGGCAGTATATTATTAGCCTTCATAAAAGAATATACTCGATTTGAAAATATATCAAGACGAGAGGAGTAAACCTTGAAAAAAATATTATTTATAACGGCAAGTAAGATATCTTTGGTCAGTTTGGTATTTTTGTTAGCGACGGGCCTTATGGCTCAGGAGCAACTCACTTCCCCTGAGGTCCCATCTAAAAAAGTGAAAGTGGTAGACGTAAAACAGAACAAAACCGTAAGTACTCAGTCAATATTATCTAAAATAAGAACGGCCCCGGGAGAAATATTTTCCCGCGAGGTTTTAAACGAGGATATAAAAAGGCTGTATGCCATGGGGTATTTTACGGATGTCAGCGCAGATGTGCAGGGATTTGAGGACGGCTTAAAAGTTGTCTTTATTATTACAGAAAAACCAATAATAAAGCAGATACTCTTTGATGGAAACCGCTATATTGGCGATAAGAAGCTAGACGGCATTGTTAAATCAAAGGTTGGTGAATTTTTAGACAATAGGCAACTCAAAGATGATTTAGCCGAAATTTATAGGCTCTACGAAAAGAACGGTTTTCACCTGGCAAGCGTAAACTTTGATACGGCCATTGATAAGAATACAAATAAAGCACAGGTTACCTTTTTGATAAATGAAGGCGTAAAGTCAAAGGTTAAGAGAATTTTGATATCCGGGAATAAGTCTTTTAAGGCAGGGAAGCTATTAAAGCTGATGAAAACGAAAAGAGCCAGCTTATTTTCGTCAGGTTTTTTCAAAAAAGAGGTGTTTGATGAGGATATAGAAACCCTAAAGGTATTCTATGAAGATAACGGATTTATGGATGTTAAGGTTAAGTTTTTTTTAGACTATACTCGTAATAACCGTTTTATCACGATAAATATTATGATAGAAGAAGGCAATAAGTATCTCGTGGGGGATATTGCAGTAAGGGGGAATAAGGTTTTTTCTAAAGAAGCCATTACGCCAAAGCTTAAGATGAAGACAAGTTCCATCTTTTCGCACAACGCGTTAAAGAGGGAAGAGCAGATTATACAGGATTTATATTTTGAAAAAGGGTATATATTTGCAGATGTAAAGACCGATACACTGCTGAATGAAAAAACCGGCAGGATAAATGTTACATATAATATTATAGAAAATGAAGTTTGCTACGTAGATAAAATTATTATAAAAGGCAATACTAAAACTAAGGATGTTGTAATCAGGAGGGAGCTGAGGATTTTCCCGGGCGATAGATTTGATGGCGTAAAATTAAGGCGCTCCAAGGAGAAGCTATACAACCTTGGATTTTTTGAAGAGATAGCCTATGATATTGAAGAAGGCTCAAGCCCCACAAAGAGAAACCTTGTAGTTACCGTAAAGGAGGCAAAGACCGGCGAGTTCAGCTTTGGAGGTGGTTATAGTTCTATAGACAGGCTGATTGGTTTTATCGAGATTGTGCAGAATAATTTTGATATTTTTAACTTCCCGAATTTTACGGGTGCCGGACAGGTTCTAAAAGTGAGGGCGGAGTTTGGAAAAACGAGAAAAGACTATTTGCTCAGTTTTACAGAGCCCTGGATATTTGACAGGCCCATATCGTTCGGATTTGACCTTTACAAAAGGACCAATTATAGGAGCGGCACAAGCGGTTTTAGCTATGACGAGGAAAGGACGGGAGGGGATATCAGGCTCGGTAAAGCGTTCGGAGAGTTTAACAGGGCTAACCTGACATACCGGCTAGAGGAGGTTAAGATATCAGATGTACCTTCAAACGCATCGAGCGATTTTAGGGACGAAGAGGGAACAAATAATATAAGCAGTTTGGCCTGCGAGGTATCAAGGGATACAAGGGATAGCACCTTTAACCCCACCAAGGGGTATTCAACCTATTTTTCAACCGAGGTTGCCGGAGGGCCTTTTGGAGCCGATAAGGATTTTATCAAATATCTTACCGGAGGCAGCCTTTATATGACACACTTTGAAAGATTTGTTCTGGAGCTTAGTCTTAGAGCCGGCATAGTGGATACTTTTTCCGATTCAATAAGGGTGCCCGTATATGAGAGGTTTTTTGCCGGAGGAGGTACTACTGTAAGGGGCTACAAGGAACGGAAGGTCGGGCCAAAGGATGTCTCAGGCGAGCCTATAGGCGGAAAAGCTTCTATAATAGCAAATGCAGAATACACATTTCCGTTATTTGAGCAAGTTAAGGGCGCTGTATTCTATGATGTAGGAAATGTGTGGAGCAAGGTTTCTGACATTGGTTCAGGCGGGTATAAATCCGGTGCAGGTATAGGAGCGAGGATAAAGACGCCGCTAGGGCCTATAAAATTAGATTACGGAGTTCCTTTGGAAAAATTGGCAGGTGAAGAAAAGAGAAAGGGTAGATTTTATTTTAGCATGTCGAGAGGTTTTTAAATGAAGACATCCGCTAATATTTGTGTCGGACTGACAGGAGGAGTGTATATATGAAGAAGCTGTTAATTTTTATTATATTGCTTGTTTTTGTATTTGGTTATACAAATGCGGGTTATTCGGAAACGCTAAAGGTGGGATATGTCAATCTGGGCAAGATTTTTGATGAGTACGAAAAGACAAAGGAATATGACAAGGTTCTGGAATCCCAGGGCGGCCAGAAACAAAAGGAACGCGATAAGCTGGTTAATGAAATTAAACGTCTAAAGGATGAACTTGAATTGTTGAGCGATAAAGGAAAAGAGGAAAAACAGAACCAGATTGATTCAAAGGTGACCGAGCTGAGAAAATTTGATACAGATGTAAGGGAAGAACTCAGCCGTCAAAGGGACAATTTTTTAAAAGAGATTTTAAAGGAAATACAGGCCACCGTAGAAGAATACGGACAGAAGGAAAAATACACCATGATAGTCAGGAGCGAGGGCATGGTTATCTATGGGGATAAGAGCGTAGATTTAACCGACCAGGTAATCAAAGTGCTGAATGAAAGGTATAAGAAGAAATGATGCCGAATGTAGTAACTTCGCAAGAGAAACTTCGGCATCCCGAAGTTTAACCTATGAAGAGAACTTCATTCGGGACAAAGCACAAAATCCAAAACAAATATGTTTTGTCATTTGAATTTTGATATTTGTAATTAAACTTTGATGCAGAGTTTTGAAGGAAAATATGTTTAAGAAAACCATTGGCGAGATAGCCAGATTTATAGATGGCAAGGTAATTGGAGATAGTTCCGTTGTTATAACAGGTATCTGCGGCATAAAAGAAGCCAAAGAGGGAGACATAACGTTTATAGCTAATTCAAGATACTCTCCTCTAATAGATCGGACAAGGGCATCGTGTGTAATTACCTCATATGATGTAAAGAGCGCGCCCAAACCAATCATCAGGACAGAAAATCCTTCCCTGGCTTTTACAAAGACAATAGCCTTTCTTTATCCAAATCCCATAAAACGTAAAAAAGGTATACATGAAAGCGCTGTCATAGCTAAGACAGCAAGCATGGGAAAAGACGTTGCTATAGGGCCCCATTGTGTCATCGAAGATAATGTTTCTATAGGCGAGGGCACTGTTTTATATGCGGGCGTATACGTAGGCGCTAATACGAGAATAGGTCAAGATTGCTTGATATATCCTAATATTACCATTAGAGAAGATGTAACTATCGGCTCTAAGGTTATTATACACCCCGGCACCGTTATAGGCTGCGATGGCTTCGGATATGAAACTATAAACGGTGTCCATCATAAGATACCGCAGATAGGGGTGGTGGTGATAGAGGATGACGTTGAGATAGGAGCGAATGTAACTATAGACAGGGCGAGGTTTGGCAAGACCCTTATAGGAAAAGGCACTAAAATTGATAACCTTGTCCAGATAGCGCATAATGTTACAATCGGCGCAAATTCAATAATAGTAGCCCAGGCGGGTATATCGGGTTCCGCCAGCATAGGCAAGGGGGTTACCATTGCAGGGCAGGCAGGTATCGCAGGCCACATAACTATAGGGGATAATGCGGTGATAGCCGGCCGGGCGGGAGTAACAAAATCTGTCCTGCCAAATATCTGCGTATCGGGCTATCCTGCAAAACCGCACGCCCATGCTAAAAGGATAAATGCCCTTATGCAGAGGTTGCCGCTGATTGTCAAGCGCATAGAAAAACTTGAGAAGGAAATTAAGGAACTGGAGGAAAAATTAAGTGGAACCTCAGCATACAATAAATAGAGAGATTAAGCTTGAAGGTATAGGTATTCATACGGGTAAGGCTGTTAAGCTCACATTGAAACCGGCGCCGATAAATTACGGCGTGCGGTTTGTAAGGGTAGACCTTGAGGATAAACCCTGCATAATCTGCGATGCCTCAAATGTGATAGATATCTCAAAAAGGCCCAGGCGCACATCAGTAGGAACTAAAGATGTTGAAGTGCATACCGTGGAACATCTGCTTGCATCCCTAACCGGATTAGGTATCGATAACATTATAGCGGAGTTAGATTCGGAAGAGCTCCCTGGCTTAGATGGAAGCGCATTGCCGTTTACCGAGGCATTAAAAGCAGCGGGCAGGAAACTACAGGATTCGCCAAAAAAGGTATTTGCGGTAAAGGAACCTGTCTGGATTGAAGAAAAGGATTCCATGCTCGCCATATTTCCGTCGGAGGAGCTTAGAATTTCTTATACCTTAAGCTATAGCCACCCTCTTCTAAAGTCCCAGTTCCTCACCTATGATTTAAATTCAGATTCGTTTGAGAAGGAGATAGCTCCCTCAAGGACATTTTGCACAGAATCTGAGGTCCAGGAGCTGAAAAGTGAGGGCTTAGGCAAGGGGGCGAATTATAATAATACATTAGTTGTGGGTGAGAATGGCGTTGTTAATAACAAGCTTAGATTTGAAGATGAATTCGTAAGGCATAAAATACTTGATATTATAGGGGATTTGAATCTGCTCGGATTTTCCATAAAGGGGCATATAATAGGTTTTAGAAGCGGGCATTCCGTAAATATAAAGCTTATCCATAAGATTAGGAATCAGAAGGACCGTCAGGTAGAAGGCGCTATTCCGGCGGTTCACGCTGAACCGGTATGCGGCGAACTGGATATAAAGGCGATACAGCGCATCCTGCCGCACAGGTATCCGTTTCTGTTTGTAGACAGGATTATAGAATTTGTCGAGGATAAAAGGGCTGTCGGAATAAAAAATGTTACACTTAATGACTATTATTTTCAAGGGCATTTTCCAGGAAGGCCTGTTATGCCTGGCGTTTTGATAGTTGAAGCGCTTGCGCAGGTTGCAGGTGTTCTTATGTTAAATAAAAGAGAGAACCTCGGTAAATACGCCTTCTTTATGAGCATAGACAAGGTTAAGTTTAGAAAGACAGTAGTCCCCGGAGATCAGCTTATACTTGAAGCAGAGGTAGCGCGCCTAAGGTCAAAGATGGGCCAGGTTAAGACGAGGGCTTTAGTCGAAGGCAAGGTAGTCGCAGAGGCACAGCTCATGTTTACCCTGGTTGAACCGTGAGTATAATAATCTTATGAAAAGCGCAAAAACAGCAATAATTCATCCAAAGGCGAAATTGGCTCACTCAGTCGAAGTCGGCCATTACGCTGTTATAGATAAGGATGTGGCCATAGGAGAAAATACCCGCATAGGCCATCACTGCTATATAACAGGTAACACCGCCATTGGCAAAAACTGCAGGATATTTGCAGGCTCTATAATAGGAGAAATCCCTCAGGACCTTAAATTTAAGGGAGAAAAGAGTTTTCTTAAGATAGGCGATAATAATGTAATACGGGAATTTGTTACGATAAATCGAGGCACAAAAGAGGGCGGCGGCACAACCATTGTAGGAAAAGATAATTTTATAATGGCGTATGTTCACATAGCGCATGATTGCAGAATAGGAAATAATACTGTGATTTCAAATGCCGCGACGTTCGCCGGCCATGTCTATATAGAAGACAAGGCTACAATCAGCGGCTTAGTAGCCATACATCAATTCGTCAGGGTGGGTAAATTAGCAATGATAGGAGGCATCTCAAGAGTGATGCAGGATATCCCTCCTTATTCTTTGGCTGTGGGGCAGCCTGCGTCTGTTGTGAGCTTAAACAGCGTTGGGTTGAAAAGGGCAAATATGTCCATAGAGGTTAGAAATATTCTAAAGAGGGCTATCAAGATATTATTTAAGTCAGGATTATCCACAGCTCATGCAGTTGAAAAGGTTGAAGAGGAACTTCCCGAAATCCCGGAAATCGCCTACCTTGTAGATTTTGTAAAATCATCAAAACGCGGCATAGCCATATAGCCTTATGAACCCCATTAGAACCTTCTATGTTTTGTAAAATAGGGCTTCACAAAAATCGTTCAGCCCTTGATTACGGAGATTAAAAGGTAGATTACAGAGATTAAGGCTCGACGAGAAATCGCTGTAATCTTTTTAAAATCGCTGTAATCAACAGCCCGAAACAGAATTTTGTGAAGGGCTGTTTGTAAAACAGTAGTAACGGGGTTAATCCGGGTTTATATTTAATCCCGCCTCTGGCGGGACAGCTTACTGCGTTACGATTTATAAGAGAGTTGATACCTCGTAGCTTGCTGCGAGGTAGTTCATTAAATGCGTGTTAGAATACAAAAGGTCTAACGGGGTGAATAAAATAGGTTTGATTGCAGGAAACGGCAGGTTCCCTATGTTATTTGCTCAGGCAGCAAAGGCCAAGGGCTTTGGTGTTATATGCGTAGCCATAGAGGAGGAAGCCGATAAGAAAATATCCGAATATGCAGATGAGGTATTCTGGATAAAGCTTGGCGAGTTTTCAAAATTGATAACCATATTCAAGCAGGAGGGAATTAAAAAGTGCGTTATGGCAGGCCAGATAAAAAAGGTGCGCATATTTGATACCAGTTTGAAGCTGGACAATATAGCAAAGACTATTCTTAATTCAATAAGCAACAATAGGGATACCCTTATTCTCTCCGCCGCCATCGCTAAACTTAAGTCGTCAGGTATTGAGATAATTAACTCTGCTACCTTCCTTGGTGAACTGCTTCCGGAGCGGGGGATACTCACGAAGAGAAAACCAACCGACAAAGAAAGGGCGGATATAGCATTTGGGGTGCCCATTGCAAGAAAAATCGCAGGGCTTGATATAGGCCAGGCCATTGCGGTGAAGGAAAGGGTTGTAGTTGCGGTTGAGGCAGTAGAGGGCACTGATGAGACTATAAAGCGTGCCGCTAAGTTAGCAGGGCCTGGATTGGTTATAATAAAGGTTGCAAGGCCTTTTCAAGATATGAGATTCGATATACCCGTAGTAGGAATAAACACTATCAAGACTCTTATTGAAGCAGGCTCAAATGTCCTTGCGGTTGAATCAAAGAAGACACTCCTTATGGATAGAGATGAATTGATCAATTTTGCGGATGCAAACGGAATATCGGTGGTGTCTGTTTAAAACTTTTTCTAAGATCCTGATGACTCATTAATAAATGTTACCGTAAGGAAATAGTTGACTCATCGGTTCTTAGAGTAAGCAACAGCAAAAATTGCTTTAAGTTTTCTTTCAA
>JAGVOB010000049.1 GCA_020052955.1 Candidatus Omnitrophota bacterium
AACGCATTGAAATTACGTAAGTTATGATGCCGCAAAAGTTATGACTATTACTATTTTAAAAATAATCTCAAACGAAAATATTTTTTAACAAAATACTGCAATAAGTTATATAAAATAAACCACTTTATTTACGAATGACCCATAATAGCTATTTAATATAGAAAGGAAGAGCGGGGTGAAAGGTATTATCTTAGCAGGGGGCAGGGCAACGCGCTTGTATCCTGTAACTAAAGGGGTATGCAAGCAGCTGTTACCGGTTTACGACAAGCCGATGATTTATTACCCATTATCCGTTTTAATGCTTGCAGGAATACGTGATATCCTGATTATTTCTAATCCGAATGATATAAGCAGGTTTAAAAATTTATTAGGAAATGGTCAAAATTTAGGAATAAAATTTTCTTATGCAGCCCAGCATGAACCTAAAGGAATAGCAGACGCGCTCATTATAGGTGAAGACTTTTCTAAGAACGATACTATCAGCCTAATCTTGGGAGATAATATATTCTACGGACATGATATGACTGAACATTTAAGAGAAGCAGCTTCTTTAAAGAAAGGGGCTATGGTTTTTGGATATTATGTAAATGACCCCGGTCGTTATGGAGTCATTAATTTCGATAAGAATTGCAAGGTAGTTTCGATAGAGGAAAAGCCCAAGAAACCAAAATCCAACTGGGTAGTTACTGGTCTTTATTTTTATGATAAGCGTGCCGTAAATATAGCAAAGAAAATTAAGCCTTCTTATAGAGGTGAATTAGAGATTACTGATGTCAACAAGGAATACCTTAAGAAGGGCCAACTTAAGGTTAAAATGCTAGGCCGAGGCTTTGCCTGGCTTGATACAGGCACACATGATGCGCTTATTGAAGCTTCTATGTTTATTAAGACCGTGGAGGATAGGCAGGGCTTAAAAATTGGCTGTATTGAAGAAATCGCCTACCGTATGGGTTATATCGGCAGAAAGCAGCTTATAGCATTGTCAAAGGATACAAATACAAACTATGGAGATTATTTAAGGAAGGTTTGCGAGAATGAATAAAGAAACGGTAATCCTAGGGAAGGGTTATATCGGCCAGAGATTGCAGGAAGAGTTGAATTGTGTTATTTCTGATGAAAAGATTTCTTCTTTTAAGGATGCAGAGGCCTTAATAAATAAACTTAAGCCAAAAATATTAATTAACTGTATTGGTTTCATAGGCAGAAGCGTTGATGATTGCGAATTAGATAAAGATAAAACCCTTCTGGCTAATGTTTTTGTTCCGGTCATGCTAGCAGAGGCAGCCTTGAGAAATAATGTCAGGTTAGTTCATATTAGCAGTGGCTGTATTTATCATTATGACTACGCTAAAGATAAGCCTATCACAGAGACGAGGGAGCCGGATTTCTTTGAGTTATTTTACAGCAGGTCAAAGATTTATTCTGAAGATATTTTAAGGGTACTTTCTAAAAAATACCCAATTTTGATTGCTAGAATTCGCGTTCCACTTGATAATCGCCCGCATCCTAGGAATATTCTTACCAAACTCATCAACTATAAAAAAGCTATAGACATTCCAAATTCAGTGACCTATATTCCTGATTTTGTAAGGGCACTGAAACATCTAATTAAGATTAAAGCAACTGGTATATACAATATAGCGCTTAAAGGCCCGTTAGTTTATCCTGAGCTGATGAGAGTTTACAAAAAATATGTTCCAGATTTTCAATACGAGATTATCGATTATAATAAATTAAAAATGGTGCGGACAAATCTGGTTTTATCCATCAAGAAATTAGAAAGCACCGGTTTTAAAGTCCGTAATATACATGAGGTTTTAGAAGAATGCATTCAGGATTATATAAAATACTAATTACAGGCGGCGCCGGCTTCATCGGCAGCACCTTTGTAAGGTTATTATTAAGAAGAGATATCCCTAATTACTAAAGTGAGCAGAAAAGAATTACCAAACTTAATTGGCGCTACTGAATCGTTGAATATCGAATGGAAGCCCTCTTTATCTCAAATCAAGGAGATAATTGAGACTATCGCTGCCTTCTCTAATACTGAAGGTGGCAAGATAGTTATTGGTGTCTCTAAATCTGGCAAACTACTCGGTGTAGATATCGGCAAAGATACCCTTGAAAATTTAACTAATAGTATTGCGCAACACACCGAACCGAAGATTCATCCACGCATCACCATTGAGAGAGCTGAAGATAAAGATATTATAGTTATTGATGTTAAGGAATCCCAAGATAAACTCATTTTAGCTGACGGTAGGCCTTATGTAAGGGTCGGTAGATCAACTCGGCAGATGAGCAAAGATGAATATGAGCGCCGTATCCTCGAAAAGCATAAGGATAAGCTTCAGTTTGACACGCAAGCTTGTAAGGGAGCAACACTTAAGGATATTAAACGCGATCTAGTCAGGGATTTTATTATCAAAGCAAAGAATGAGCGTGGTTTGGCTTTGAGTGATAGGACTCCGGTAAAAGAGGCATTGATGCGGCTTAAGCTTATGCAAGGCAACAGCCTGACAAACGCGGCTGTATTGCTTTTTGGCACACCGGAAGATTTCTATCCACAATGCGAATTAAAATGTATTCGGTTTAAGGGGCTGGATGTTACTGGAGAGATGCTAGATCTGAAGCCTGTCGCCGGTAATATTATTCATCAATTACGGGATGCGGAGAAGTTTATTTTTGATCATATTGCGTTATCAGCGTGGATCGAGTCCGGCAAACTCCAAAGACAGGAAAAGTGGGAGTATCCGCCTAAGGCAATTCGTGAGGCATTGGCTAATGCTATCGCGCATCGGGATTATAGGTCAACTGGGAAAGTCCAGGTGAGGATTTTTGATGGTTGGATAGAGTTCTGGAATCCTGGATGCCTGCCGCAAGGTTGGACGATAGAGACTTTAACGAAGAAACATGACTCCCTGCCGCCAAACCCTTTGATTGCAAAACAGTTCTTTTGGTATAAATACGTTGAGGAAGTCGGCACCGGCACAAATAAGATTGTCAAGTGGTGCCGCGAATGGGGTTTGCCGGATCCAGTTTTCGAATATACAGGAACAAGTATCGTGGTCACGCTTAAAAAGGCTCCGGAGGCTGTTGGAAAAGAAGCTCAGGAGACTAGGGGGAAAACTAGGGAGAAAACTAGGGAGAAAATATTACGGTTTATAAGAGAGAACCCGCAAGTAACGACTTCCGAGCTTGCCGAAAAATCTGGTGTTACACCTAAAGGGATTGAGTGGAACATCGGTAAGTTAAAAAAAGAAGGACTTATTAAACGTGTCGGCCCCGATAAAGGGGGCCACTGGGAAGTGCACGATTAGTGCACGATTTAGTTATACATTCGCGGTCAGAAAACCGCACCCATGCCCTCCTTGAGGGGGCTAGGGTGCGCCTGCCTGCCTCTTCGACAGGCAGGGATTAACAATGACCGCTCAGTATGAGCCACACGGAAACCTCGGGCTTTGGTTCGACTTCGCTCACCATCCCGAGCTAAGTCGAGGGATAGCCCGAGGAGTTATGGAAGGCTTTATTGGAGCAAATAGTAATTTTGATGAAGATTTAAAAATATGTATGGAATTATTGAATACATCTAAAGATACAGCGCTTAGAGAACTTTCCTTGTTACAAGAAAAAGGAATTATTAAACGAAATGGGAAAGGTAAAAATATCTATTACAAACTGGCTTAATAATGCGACGAATAGCACTTAATGATGAATGCCTTTAAAAAGAGGAATATATTGTGAGCTTATATAAATATATAAATATACCAACTTTATGCCAACTTTGTTGTAGATTAGACCTTGTTAATCGGTGACGGTAACGAAGCCCGTATCGTTAAAGAGTTATGGTAACGTAAATGGAAAAAAGTCATCGAGAAGCGAAAGGCAGAAAAGTTATTGAGATGGAGGCCAACCGTTGAACTTGAAATTGGACTCAAAAAGACCATTGATTATCTCAAAGGGGTTGATTAGAAATAAATGGTTAAATTAGGTCAAATCGGAGTAGGGGTTTGGGGGCAAAACCTCTTAAGGAGTTTTTCCAGTCTGAAAGATTGTTCGGTTAAGGTCTGTTGCGATAAAAATAGGGTAGCACTGGAAAGAATAAAACATAATTACGGCAACAGGATAAGGCTTACTGATGACTTTGGGTCTCTGTTGAAAGAGCCTGACTTAGATGCTGTAATTGTTACTACTCTTCCGGCAACTCATGCTCATTTTGCGATTAAGGCCTTAAATAAGGGTAAGCATGTTTTTGTAGAAAAGCCGCTAGCTCTTAAAGTAGAAGATGCTAAAGATATGATTAAGGCTGCCAAAAAGAACAAAAAGGTATTAATGATCGGGCACCTGTTGTTGTATCACCCCGCGATTAACAAACTAAAAAGTTATATTAAAGAAGGCCTTTTGGGAAATATCCAGTATTTATATTCTACCAGGGTAAACTTAGGGCAGGTCCGCTATGAAGAAAATGCCCTCTGGAGCCTGACCCCGCATGATATTTCGGTGGCAATGTATTTATTGGGTAAGAAGCCGCATAAAGTCCAGGCCACCGGCAGGTCATATATCCGCAAAGGTATCCAGGATGTGGTTTTTGTAACCCTGGATTTTAATAATGATATCATCGCTCATATCCACGCCAGCTGGCTTGACCCGCATAAGATGCGTAAGTTCACCGTAGTCGGCTCAAAGAAAATGGCGGTGTTTGATGATATGGAAAGCGCCGAGAAGATCCGGATCTATGATAAGGGTTTTGACTGGCAGAAAAACTCTGGGACTTATGAGACTTTCTTAACCTTACGCGAAGGTGATATTCATATTCCCAGGATAGATATGGTTGAACCTTTGAAGCTGGAGTGCCAGCATTTTATAGATTGTATCCATAATAACCATCAACCCTTAAGTAATGGTGAGAATGGGCTGGATGTCTTAAGGGTTTTGGACGCGGCCCAGAAATCTTTGGAGAAAAATGGAAAAGCGATCACGATCTAAGAAGCCGGGATATTTTGCGCATGAATCGTCTTACGTTGATAAAGGTGCTCGGATAGGCGGGGGCACTAAGATCTGGCATTTTTGCCATATTTTATCTGGATCACAAATAGGCAGGGATTGTAAGATCGGCCAGAACGTGGTGATCGGCCCGGACGTAAATATCGGCAATAACGTTAAGATCCAGAATAATGTTTCGGTATATAAGGGAGTTACTTTAGAAGACGATGTTTTTTGCGGCCCATCCTGCGTGTTTACTAATGTTTTTAATCCCCGCAGCGCGATCTTGCGGATGGATGAGATCCGCAATACAGTAGTCAAAAGAGGTGCCAGCATTGGAGCTAATGCAACAATTATCTGCGGCCATACAATAGGGGAATATGCATTTGTCGGCGCTGGGGCGGTGGTGACGAAAGATGTCCCAGCTTACGCTTTGGTTTATGGTAATCCTGGGAAGATTGCTGGTTGGATGTGTGCCTGCGGAGAAAAATTAAGCTTTAAAGGTACTATGGCCGTTTGCAAGGCTTGTAAGAAGCACTATCAAAAAGCAAAAGAGAAGGTTAAGGTTATTTAAGATGGCGGAATTCAAGGGATATTGAACTTGCCCCGATTTAACGGACACCGAATAGTGGTATAATAACACAAGGGGGTGTCCTGTGGAACGAAAAAGTAAACGAAGAAGTCATGGCAGGGA
>JAGVOB010000212.1 GCA_020052955.1 Candidatus Omnitrophota bacterium
CTTTTCACGTTCTTGGAGCGTCAGTTGCGTATATTGTATATTCATAAACACTTAGGATAGCACAATTCCTAAGTGTTGCACTTAATTATTGAACTCAGGCCCCAAAATTTTCAAGCATCTTTTTCAATTTCTTAATAGGCAACCCCACCACGTTACAAAAATTCCCATCCACCTTTTCTATTAATGCGTCGTTATCTTCCTGGGCGGCATAGGAGCCTGCTTTATCGAGGTGAAGCCTGGCAAGGCGCTCTATATCTTTCTTTTTGATCCTTCTTATTTTAACGGTAGAGGTTTCATAGCATATCGAACTTCTTTTGGTTTTTGCGTCAATTATAGCAATGCCCGTTATTACCTTATGAGCGGTATCACTTAGCAGTTTAAGCATATTTTGTGCATCCTCAAATGAAGTGGGTTTTCCTATAATTCTTCCCTTTACTACCACAATGGTATCCGCGCCGATGACAAGGCCGCTTTTAATTTTATCCGCTACAGCCTTTGCTTTTTTATAGGCGAGCCTTTTGGCGAGTTGCTCCGGGGGGATACCCTCTGTTATTTTCTCTTCTATATTGCTTGGCGTAATCTTAAATGTAATTCCAAGTTTTTTAAGGAGCTCTTTTCTTCTGGGTGAACTTGACGCCAAAATGATTCTTTTCATTTGTTTAATTATATATTGTACTCTGTTTTTGTCAATCGCTTCGAGAGTTCGCTTTTATTTAAGCAACACAATTTTTTACGCTCGCTATCGGTGCTCGTCGCCTGTCCGCCGAACAAGTTCTTTGGCAGGCGGGCATTCGGTTCAACTTCTCCTATAAAGCCTTCCATAACAGGTTTCCGTATGGCTCATACTGCACTTCGCCTTGCTCAGTGTCCTGAGCTTTTGCGAAGGAACCGGCCATTGTTCTAGCCGCGAATGTATAAGCACCCCCAACAGCTTGCGGAGAAGTTTTACCTCATAAAAGAGCTCCTGCGCTTCCGTATGCTCGTTTAGAAAAATTGCGTTGCCATGGATTATGTATAAAAAAATAGCAAAGGTAACTGATTTTCTTGACACTAGTTGTATATTAATGTTTAATATTGAGAAATGTATAGGTATAAATTCAATATCAGGTTAACTGCCCTTATAGTGAGCGTGGTATTTGTGCCGCATATTTGTTTCGGCAATAGCCCTCTTTTAGAAAATGAGGCCATTGCAAAACCTTTATTTGACGTAGTCTTGAGAGTGTTAAAAAAAAGGCTTTTTCAACACTCTCAAAATCACAATGTTGCCTACGCCGATGAGGTTGCCCCCACTTCTAATCCAGAAAGGATAGACCATCCTACACCTCTAGAGGATGGGTCTAATAACATAATAGATTTAGAGAAGTTAATAGAGAATTATCCTCATCTGGAGGGGGTTGACTCAATCGAGAAATTTTTGGAGTTTATCAATACTTATAAAAGCGAACTCTCAAACATCTCCCAGCGGGCTGTGGATGACGTTCTTGGAAAAATGGACCCCAAGGATAAAGCCGCTATGCACCTTAATTATATGGCTGTGCCCGGAGACAGTGATATTTTTAAAATACTTACGCCTTTTGGCAGATTGCCTGTAATCACATACCGCATAAACTATAAAAATAAATGGCAGGTATTGATGTTTATAGAAAGCGGGGTGTCGGATTCAGAATATCTTAAATTTGCATTACATCAAAACCTCCAATATGCAATTTATCTTACAAGGCATGAGCTTATAAAACAGAGGTTCCCTGAAACGAGGGTATTTCCGTTATCAACAGGCGCCTTTTTAGCCCTAGGCCAGTTCTATTATACCATAGCAATTGCCGCCGCGCAGTATGTGCCCTCTTTCGATTCTCTCATGGTTGACGTTGTGGGGTGGCTTACCTCGGGATTCCCAACAGGCTCAAGGATAAAGCTATTAAGAGAAGTCCTGCCGCATGAGGAATCTCACATGAGATTTTTCAGATTACCAAAGGAAGAGCAGGCAAGGGTTATGACCTCAATCTTGAATGAACTGGGCAAGGAGCGTATCGAGAGAATTTATAATGTTATAGGATTCTGGCATGAGCAGGACAACCCGAATTATTTCACAGCCCCACAGGAGATGGTGGAACACCCCGAGTGGTTTGATATGGATAATGCGGATATGCCGGGGGTAAAGAGGGCATGGGTGCTTAAATTATCAAGCGGGAAGTATCTTAATCTGGCAATATTCATGACAGAATTTTTGTCTACTCTTAGCATGGATTTGGCAAGCCTTGGCAGGATATATGGTGTTCCCAGAGAATTTATTAACAGGCTTAAGGCGCTCTACGATGAAAGGCAGGGCATAGGTTTTAATATGGAGAGGGAATTTAGCGGTCAAACAATAAAACTCTTAAAGGATTTAGGCCTGATAAGTCCGGATATATCGGAGCACCTTTCAATAATCTCGATGCAGTATCCTTATCTTATTTTGGAGGAGTGCTGGAAGGGATATTTTTCAGACTACGATCTTGATGAGATTATAGGCCTAACCTACGCGAAGAAGATACTATCCTATAACGGATTTGATAGGGATAAACTTAATATGGTTAAACCAACCGTAATAAAATACTGGTTAACGCTTACTTATCGGGGAGAGCCCCTTACAGTCCTTGAAAAGATCCCCACCTTATCCCAGTGGGTTATACTAATACTGGCCAGCCTATATCAGAAGTATCCTAAGGATAAGGCAATTGAAGAGATTATTAACAGCTTAGATAAAATTTCCACGGTCAACATACTCCTTAAAAACAGCGTTCCTTTATCCGTGCTTATATCCAAGAAGGGAACTGACACAAGAGAGCTAAACGGTATTCGCGCCAGGCTTATCCAGGAAATAATGGGCGATCTTAATAATATAGGATTTATCAGGCGTCTTACAAAAGATGCTAAAGACTTAAATACCTCAGAGGTATTGTCTATGACACTATTTTCTAAATACATTTGTACAGTAAAAACGGGCGGGCTTATATCCCTTAGGCTTGCGCTGGAGGAGCATATAGACAGGGCTTTGGCCGACAAGGGTTCTTTGATGGTAGACTTAGACTTGAATACCTTGTTAGCCTTTGACAAGAAGGGCAATGTCTATCTAAAGGACGTTTATTTTACTGAGGCAGTGAATCTCTTGAGGTCCATAACAAAGGACAAGCTGGAAATAAGGCTTATAAATTTTTCTGATAATAGTAATAAGAATAAAGCAGAAAAAGCGCTGGATATAGAGCAATTTAAGGGAAAGGTTAATATTGTAAATGCCGCAGATAGAGATTTCGCGCTCCAAAAAGAAGCGGTAAAGATAGCCTACGATAAAGATTCAGAGCAGTTTGGCGGCTCAGGAGGTATAAATATAAGAGGTAAAAAGGTATATTTTGAAGGTGAGGAGTTTGAGGTAATTTCAAGTTTTGATGTGCTGTTATCGTCTCTTATCATATTATGCGGTGGTGATAAAAATTTTTTAAAGTTTCAAAAAGAATTTTTGGATACCCTTCCGAAAGGATATAAGACATATGACAATGATAATAATCTTGTTGAGCTTGTATTGCCGGCTATACCGGATGAATTAATCACAAAGGAATATCTGAGGAAATTAAAGAATGCAAATAAGACAATTCAGGTGAAACAGATTTTGATTGACAATCAGATATAATATGATAAATTTAAATGAAGACATCCGCCACAAATTTTGGCGGATATGGCTGAATTTATCCAGCACTAATTTTCTACTTTGGTTAAACTTTCCTGAGAAATTAGTGCTGGGTCCAACTCGTCCGCCTCGGGCGGACTCATAGGAGGTGTCATATGACAGAAGAAAGAACGGGGTTTTTTGCTAAGATTATAAAGAGTTTTACAAGTGTGAATTTTTATAGACACATTAAGTCTCGACCTTTCTCCACGGGATTTAAATATCTCCTGCTGCTAATTTTAATAATAACCATTGCGCTCTCTATAAGGTTTAGTTTTATTCTTTCAAACGGAGCGAACTTTATAGCGGATTGGATTTCAACCAATATTCCTGAGATTACAATAAGAAACGGGGAGGTCTCAAGCCCTGCTCAGCAGCCGTATGTAAAAGGTACAAACGATTTTGTATTCATACTTGACACTACAGGCGCTACCGCTACTATTTTGCCCGAATACAAGGCGGGTATATTACTGCTTAAGAATAAGATTGTGCATAAGCAGAGTGAGGTCGAGACAAGGGAGTACGATCTTTCAAAGACTCCGTATTTTGTGCTAAATAAAGCGGTTGTGGACAGGATAAAGAGTATTTTTGTATGGATTACAATACCGCTTATGGTGATTTTTTTATACCTGTACTATATAGCGGCTAAGTTAGTTCAGGCGTTTGCGTTTAGCCTGTTAAGCCTGATAATAAATGCGGCAGGGAAACTAAAGATTAGCTATAAGGGGCTGCTTAACATCGGCATCTTTACCCTTACGCTGCCTACTCTTCTGGGGACAATAGTTGATATTACGGGGCTTAGGATACCTTTTTTCTGGCTGATATATATGGTTGTTTATGCGGCGCTGCTTATTGTCATGACAACCGGCGCACGCGATAAGGAAGCCTGAATCTTAAGGGCTTGATTTAGAATTTATCGAGGTTACTTTCCAAATTTGCTTTCTTTAAAAGCGCTTCCTCCCATTCTTTAAGGCGAGAGAGCTTCTTTTTATATATTATCTCTTCGGAGAATTTATCCTTTTCTTTTATAAATGTTTCTTCATCCGGCCGTTTTTTGTCTATTAACCTTATAAGCGCATACCCAGGCGCTATCTTTACGGGTTCGCTTATAGCACCTCTCTCAAGAGAAAATGCTGTATCCAGAAATTCTTCCGAGATCCCTACTTTCGGTATAACGCTGTTACTTGTTATGTAATCAGAAGAATTTACCTCAAACCCCAAAGATGTTACAATGTCTCTAAAGTTAGAACCCGGATCTTTGAGCATTTCTTTTATCTTTAAAAGGGAAGAGGCGCAGCTTTCTTTTGCCAGTAGAAAAGCTCTTTCGTTAACCAGGGCGTCCTTTATCTGGTCTGAGACTTCATCTATTGCGGGTATATGTGGTTTTCTATTAGATATTAGCTTTAGTATGTAATAACTATCGCGAATTTTTAAAATCTGGCTTATCTCACCCTCCTTTAGATTAAAGGAAGTGGTTGAAAATTCCTTTGAAGAACCTATATCCTTCAGGGGCTCATCGCTGCTGAAAAAACCCGTCTGGTTTAATGTTAAACCAAATTTATCCGCCGCCTTTTTCATATCAGGCTCATCTATCAGCGCCTCGGAGGCGTCATCTATTAACTTATGCGCCTTTTTATCTGCCCGCTCCATTATAAGCCTTTTTCTTATGTAGTATGACACGTCATCTAAGGTTCTGTATGTCTTTTGTGGTTTATATAGTTCATTTTTTCCGGATGCTTCAGTAGATACCTTTTCATCTTTAGGTTTAGGGGATTCTTTTATTTCAAATTCCTCTTTATGCGTTTCATAATAGCTCTTGACGTCCTCTTCATTAGGTTCTATATCCGCTTCAAAGGGCTTTATGGGCAACCTTATGTACTCCACATCTACCTGTTCGGGCTTTTTAAGCGAAAGGCTATTTTTACTGTAATAACTTTCTATCTCAGCCTTATCAATAGATGCCATGTGTTTAAAATTTACTGAGGGAAATACAATATATTCTACCTTAACCGCCTCCTTTAGTCTAAAATATTCCTGTCTTATCTGTTCATCGGAAGGGTTATAATCGGTGAATATTTTCTGCTGGAGCTTTGCTATCATAAGAGTTTTTTTAGCCTCATCCTCAAATATTTTTGTATCTATTCCAAATTGGTAGGTAAGCAGGTATCTGTATGCTGCGCTATCAAACATGTTATTTCTCTGGAAATAAGGCATCAACATTATATAAGAGGCAAGCTCTTGGTTTGAAACCCGGATATTTTTTCTTTTTGCCTCATCCAGCAGTATCAGGCGTCTCCACGCCTCTTCGTATATAGCAGGGTATTTATGTATGTTGTGTACGCTATCTGCATATTTGGATACAACAAGCCAGTTGAGGGTATTCTTGAGTTCATCGTAGTATATTTTTTTGTCAAATATCTTTCCTACGTAGGAAAGATTCTTCGCCCTTACCGCCGAACCGATTCCCCAGAATACAAATGCGGGGACAATCAAAGCCGCAACTATCCAGAAGACCGGCTTCATATATTTTCTCAGGTTTTTTATGAACATGGCTGTAGATTATATGATAGATTTAAAACTTTATCAAGCATAATAACTAAATGAAACCAACTATGAAACTTAACATATCGGTTGGTTTTATTTAAAAGGAGACCCTTCGCTACGCTTCCCTCGATTTTACTCGGGATGGTGAGCGAAGTCGAACCACAGGGTAAATGCGTCCATAAATATGTTAAAATTCAATTGTGGTCGCATTTAATTATTATATGTAAAAGGGCTGTTTTTTCTGGTATAATATTGTCTCTATTTTATTGACAATATATTTGATGGTTTGTTATACTCTAAATTCATGATTGGAGGAACTTTTAATGATACTTAAACTGGGCATACCGAAGGGAAGTCTTCAGGAATCTACCGTGAGATTGTTCAATAAGGCAGGTTTTAATATATCAATAGGGGAAAGGTCCTATTTCCCGCTGTTTGATGATGTAGAGATAAATTCGATTCTCATAAGGGCGCAGGAGATGTCCAAGTATGTTGAGTCCGGGGCTCTTGACTGCGGCATTACGGGAAACGACTGGGTGCTTGAAAATAAATCAAATGTAGCTACTGTTATAGAATTGCTATATGCGAAAAAAGGGCTTGTGCCCGTCAGGTGGGTGATAGCCGTACCTAAGGATTCGGCGGTTAAAAGCGTATACGACCTAAAAGGGAAACGCGTAGTTACAGAACTGGTGAGGGTGACAGAGAATTTTTTTAAAAAGAGAAAGGTCAAAGCGTTAGTGGAATTTAGCTGGGGCGCAACAGAGGCCAAAATAGGCGCAGGCCTTGCAGATGCGATTGTCGAGCTTACTGAGACTGGCGCCAGCCTGAAGGCGAATAATTTGAGGATAATTGATACAGTAGTTACCTCTGTAACGCAGTTTATAGCAAATAAGGACTCCTTAAAAGATAAATGGAAGAAGCGTAAGATTGAAAATATCGCCTTGCTTTTAAAGGGGGCACTCATTGCCAGGGAGAAGGTTGGCCTTAAGATGAATGTCTCCCAGCGAAACCTTAAGAAGGTCCTATCCAGCCTGCCGGCCCTTAAAACACCTACCGTCTCGCCTCTTAGCCAGAAGGGCTGGTTTGCCGTAGAGACGGTTATCGACGAAAAGATTGTCAGAGAGATTTTGCCAAAATTAAAGGAAGCCGGTGCGGAGGGTATTATAGAGTATTCGTTAAATAAGGTAATACCCTAAGAAAATTTAAAATTTAAAAATTAAAATGCAAAATGACAATGCAAAATCTAAAATGTTTAAAAAATTTTGGATTTTTATATCCCAGATTCAAGTTTTAAGTGCAACACCATTTTTGTAAACCTCTGTTGGCATAAGATATTGTAAACATTTTCTTGGTCTGTTGTTAATGCGTTTTTC
>JAGVOB010000169.1 GCA_020052955.1 Candidatus Omnitrophota bacterium
TAAAAAATTGCACCTGAGCGTAAAAACTTAAGATTTACGCAACTATTTATTAAACAATAAGTCATATAAAATAAACCACTTTATTTACGAATGACCCTAAAAATCTGTGTAATCTCTCTAAAATCCCCGCCTGCCAAATTCGCTCGGCGGGCAGGCCTGCCTGCGGCAGGCAGGTGTGTAATCAGAGGTCTCTGATTTAAAATTAGATGTTTCTCAGAGAGCTCAATATAAAACTTGTCTTTTTTACCTCGTCCCATCCTGCATCACAAAATATGCCGCCTAATCCCACAAACAGAAGCGTAAGACGCACAAACCAGCCAAATAAATTGATATCTTTATTCAATAAAATTAACAAAATTATATTCGTAATAATTGCAATAATTACTACGATGCTCACTGTCTTTACAGATGATATGCAGGATGCTCTTTTCGTCTCCTCTATTAAATTTACACTTTCACTATTCGTTAAATACTGAATAAAATTTTCCTTCTGCTTTTTATATAACCCTAACAGCCAGCGAACAAATTTACTCTCATCAAAAACTTGAAAATTCCTATCTTCGTTTATTTCGGTAACTCTTCCAAAGAAACTTTCACTAAAATAAACTTTTATCCTATGCCATAGCCTTTCGGCCAGTATATGCGCTTGACTATTTTTGTATATATCATCCATCCATCGTTCCGCAGAACGATATCCTCCCCATACTTTTTTTACCAATAATATAAAAATACTTGTCTCTAACAAAGCTACTGATATCACTGGCTCACCATTCCGACTATCACTCCTGATATACTATATATACTATACAAATCTGTCGTAAAGGTTATTGTATTGCCCATTTTTAGAGGGTAGTTCTTAAAATAGAATACCCCATCTTTCTCTATAGAACATATATCTAAATATATATCTATATCAGTCAAAAAAGGGTTAGAAACTTTTGCAATTTTGTCTTCTTTCGATGTTAATACTAACATTTCAGAAGGTTTTTTGTTTATGATTGTCTTTATCCTGCCAACTATTTTGCCTGAAGTATCTCTTTCTATATTTCCCTCTTCAACAACCTTCGCTACTTCAGGAATAAGGCCTTTAAATTTTACCTGTATTTGCACCCATTTCTCTTGAAGCGGCGATGGAAGAAGCTCATATCCCTTCGCCATCTTCCCCATCACAGTATATTTATTTGTCTTAAACTCAAACAGGGAATTAAATTCTAAGCGCTCTCCCTTAAAATATAACGCATCACCTTGAATCTCACAATTTATTCTCATCTTCACAGATAGCTGTTTTTTATTGCCATTCTCTCCCAGCACAAACATTCCCCCACCTAAATTGATATCTCGAGTATCAACCTCTATCTTACCGATGCTCAATATCTCAGCAGTTATATCTCCTTTCGCATCTAACTCCCTGTCTCCTACAGAGATTAATTTGAGCGTCTCTTCATCCAGTCCTTTTAAAATAACGTAAAGATCTAACTTTGTATTTTCTATCTTTTCGCTCTTTCCCGTCTTTTCAATATCTGGGATAGCGGATACTTTATATTTATCGGTTTTAAATTCAAAAGGCGAATTTATCATAACCTGCTTATCATTATCGCCGTAATATAGACTATTACCTTTTATGCTTACTTTAAGCTTAAGTCTCACAGGTAAGTCTTTTAATATAGTGGCTTCTTTAAACTCTATTTTGCCACCCCCTATATCAAACTTATATTGAAACGGTCTGGCCTCTCCCAACCAGATTATTTCCCCCACCGCTAAACCATCCCTATCAAATTCTCTATCCCCCACCGCTATTGATTTTAGAATTTCTGGCTCCAATTTTACAAATTTACAATATATTTCCTTTTCAATAGTTTCCTTTTTTTCAACTACTACCGTAGGTTTTTTTACAGCTATTTTATACCCAAAATAGAACATCGGAATAAAGCACAATAAAAATAAAATAACTAAAAAATCGATTACATTTATCTTGCCAAATAACCTACCTTTATCATCAATAATCTTCATCATATCCATCCTTTCCACATATAGTAGAGAATCCCCGCATATTCATGCATCAAACCTTTTATTTGACTTAGATTAACCTGTTTCCATATTTTTTCGCCCTTCTGCCCTCTGCCATGCATATAGAATCGGCTATTAGGTATTGGTGTACTTAAAACCTTTATTTCAGGAGAAACTTTCTTCGCGACTAATAATGCTCGCTGCATATGATAGGGTGAACTAACCAAAAGGATGGTTTTCCATCGATTTTTTTTCAAAATCTCGCTAATGAATTTTATATTCTCATAAGTATTTCTTGCTTTATCCTCCAATATAATGGCGTGTTCTGGAACGCCGAGGGCTACTGCCAATGCTTTCATCAATAAGGGCTCTTCAAAGACATACATATAGCCAGAAGAAAATATTAAATTCTGGGCATATCCTTTATTATATAGCTCTACTGCATATTGCACTCTTTCTTCATACCCCTGTCCAGCTTTGCCTGATTCTCCTACTCCTCCTGCAAAGACAACGATGGCATCTGATTTTTCCGGTATATCAGAGACACTCAAAGGGCTTGCTAAGAACCAAGCCAGCGGCGTATAGAATATCAAAAGATATATGCTAAAAGCTAAAACGCTGATGCGAAGCATTTTTCTTCGAGACTCTCTATAGAATTTAAGAAGGCTTTCTTGCCAATTAAGCGGATTTTTAGACTTTTTTTCGATTGCTTCCTCTAATAGTTTGCTCATTTTCTCAATCGTTGTTGTCCAGCTATTTTTTTCGGCAACAGCTATCCGCTGATTTGCTAATTTCCCGTTTTCGCTTATAATCGCCCTTGAAATACAATCAACGAATTCTTCGTATGTCTTGCCAACAAATATTAAATTATAATTTTCCACATTAAAGTTAGCGATTTCCGGCAATTCTGTAGATACCACGGGCTTCCCCATAATATTATACTCATTTAATTTTGTGGGAAATACTGTTGCCGTATATTCACTTTTATTATACGGTATAATTCCTACATCAAATTGACTTATGTAACTTGGCAAGCTTGAAAAATCCTTTTGGCCTAGAAGAAATACATTATCTAAATTGCTAATTTCAAAAGTGCTTGTTTGTATGGGGCCGATTAAAACTATTGACCACTCAGGATGTGATTCAGCAATAAATCTTATTAATGTAAAGTCTATATGCCTATGAACCCCTCCTATATAACCTATAATCGGTCTTTTCATATCTTTTATATCATTTGGAACTTCACCAGAGCTATTTTGAAATTTTTCAAAAGCCTCTACTTTTACTCCAAATGGGAAAATATGCACATTCTTATTCAATCGCTTACATTTTTCTTCTAAAGCTTTGCCCTGGGCAAATATCAAATCACTCTTTTTTATTAACTCATCCTCAGTCTTTTTGACTTTTTTTGGATTATCTACTAACTGATAAAAATCTGCTATGCAGTAATAAACCAATAATTTATTATTTACATTATGTATAATATCCAATGCTATCCCTGTAGGCAAAAATGTCCATATGATGGGCTCATGAAACTCCATTACCTTCATCCATCTTCGTAATGGGCTAAGAATTATATGTTTATTAATGCGGCGGGCAATTTTTGAATACGGAAATGGTAAAAAAATAGGCGAATATACAAATAGATTCTCTGCCTGCTGCTTAAATCCCCTGATGCTTTTAAGCCAATTAACAAATCTTTTCTTTAAACGAGGAATGTCTTTAAAAGTAAGGGTTCTAACGCCGGTATTCTCTATAAAGAGCACTCTATTGCCATTTTTGGCAAATGCAGACATTATCTCCTGATGCCCCTGCCAGATAAAATCCCAATCAATGCTAGAGATACATATTATATTTTGGTTTCTAAGCATGACTTTAAATCCACCCAATCATATGCGCCTTTTATCTTCATTCTAAACTTAAATAAAGTATCATTCCAGTCAATTCTTGTCCTTTTGAGCTCAAAGATATTATCGCCTTTTTTGTTTTCCCCGAATATGTTAGTATAGGCGGACTTGTATCCGCTCTTTCTTATCATCTCTTCAGTCTTCTTATCATAGGCACCTCGGCAACCAACAGGATAAGCAAAATGGTTTACCGGAGACTTGGTTTTCTCTTCTATTCTATCTTTGGAAATTTTTATCTCTTTATTCAGCATCTCTTCATCATCGCTAACACTGCCTAAATTTATATGGCTTAGGGTATGTGAACCTATCGTCATTCCCCCTGAAGCCATATTTAAGACATCTTTCCAGGTTAAAGGTTTGGCGTCTGATGTATTACCTGTGTACCAGGGAAATATTTTATCCGAATCTATATAGTCGTAAGTCAAAAAATAGGTTGCACTCAACCCTCTTGATTTTAAAATATTATAACTATTATTAAAATTATCTCCGAAGCCATCATCAAATGTCAAAGCTATAATCTTGCCTTCAATGTTATTATCTCCTGATATATACTCTACAATAGTATCAAGGGATACGATACTATACCCCCGAGAAATAAGATATTCTACCTGCCTGCGGAAAAGTTCAGGCGTTACGGTTATTCTAATAGCATCCTTTCTCTTATCTACTTCATTTATGGAATGATATACCAATACACGAATACCTTTATCTTTGTCTCCTAATATGCTCCTTTTTATTATTAAAAAAATAAAAACAAAAAAACTCAGTAAATCTCTAAGATATAACTTTGCAAGATACTTATACCAGTAAAGATTAGACACAATTATTCCTTTTGCGCCCTTACTATATAATTTACACCCATCCAGCAGAGCGGGGTCTTAGAGAAAAACTCCAATCTTCTGGCAAAAGAAAGCGACAATCTGCAGGATATATAGTTAAGGAAGGCTAGCCTATAGACATGAAACATTGTTTTATCTATTTTAAAACCATTTTTTTTTAAAACAGTGTTGAATCTAACCGGAAAATAATACCTGTCAATAATATCCTTTCTGAACAACAGGCTGTCCGATGAATCAGGAAATATTTTCTGGAGAAACTTTGCTATTAATACTACGGTTTTCTCCAATAATACAAAAGGGCTTGCCAGGTTAGGAACAGTAAAAATAACACTTCCCCCGGGCCTAAGGACCCTAAAAATCTCTTTTAAGGCTAAAATATCATCCGGCAGATACTCAAGCACGCCGACACACAAAACGGCATCAAAGAATTTATTCGGGAATTCCAGTTTTTCAATATCCCCCACGCTAAAATGTGCCCTGTCTCTGCCTTCTACAAACTGCATCCGCTGGCCAGCTTTTTCAACCATGGCCTCAGAGATATCAATATTCCAGACCTGACAACCTCTCTTTAATAAATTTTCAGTTAACACGCCCGGGCCGCAGCCTATATCCAAAACCTTGCCTCCTTGCAAATCAAGCATATTTAACACATATTCTCTGCGGGAAAGAAATATATAAGCCCTTAATGAATCCGGAACATCCTTGGCATATACACTGCTATACTCACCGCTGGTATTGTTAAAGTATGACTTTACACTTTCTTTCTGCCCGGTCATAACTTATGCCCCCAAACCACCCACCCAGCAATACCGTTAAGCTTTGTAATATTAACCACTGAGAATCCGCATTCAACAAACATATCATAAAGTTCTTGCCGGCCAAACCTACATTCAATTGGAGCGCTAAACCGGTCATAAAGGTCTCCTTGCAAGGAAAAAATGCCCCTGCCGAAATTAAAAGGAATCTTACTGGATAACTTTTGTGTTGACTTAAAATTATTTAATATTTTTGCTGGTAAGGTAAAAAGCATAAAAACAAACGGAGAAAATAACCAGGATAATATAAAAATAATTTTAGGGGGAAGCATAACTGTATAACTTCTTATGAGAGCGATTATTTTAACAGCGATATATTTCAAGGGATCGTCTTTATGGTCTTCGTATAAATACAAAAACACCGGCTTATTTTTTTTAAGTATTCTGTTTATTTCTAAAAGGCATTTTTTAGGGCTTGTGGTATGATGCAAAACTCCAAAAGAATAGGCAAAATCAAAAATGTTTTCCTTAAGCGGCATGTCCAAAATAGAACATTTTATCGGCCGGACATTATTCAATTTCCTGGATATCCTCGCGGCATCATACACGCCGTCGCTTATATCGACACTCACCAGCTTTACCCCGGGATTGTTCTTAGCCATAATGAAGGTATCATAACCGCATCCGCAGCCCACATCAATACCCATAACCCCACTGACTATAGGTTCTCTTATTATCTCCTGCATAGCACTAAAATGCCATTTTTCAACTGCTACGTCCGGGTTTTTTGACCACAAAAAACCGTATGACTTACCTGTCTTTTTTAAGATATTCATAAGATTGACTATTATTTTTTCGCCCGCATACCCCTATCGCCAGCATAAGCCAGAAATGACGCATAGATAAAATATCAAGCGTAAGGGCGTTTAAAATAAACCCGATGAAACATGCCCATATGCATCCCGAAAGAATATTATCAAAAGTAAAATGGCTGCTCCGCCTGAATCTTCCCACGAGCGTTACCGCGTATGTTACCAAGAAATAAATTAACGCACAAAAACCAAGCAGGCCGGTCTCTGCCAGAGTGCCGAGGAAAACAGAATGGGGATCGAAATTCAATTTTTTCTCTTTAACCAACTCAACATAACCCGGATAAGCTTCAAAACCAAACGACGTTTTTAACCACTCCCAATCAACAAAATCCTTGAAATTCCTATTGTAAGTGCCTAATCCTACTCCGACAAAAGGATGCTTTTTAAACATATTCAAGGAAACTGCCGGGAGAAGATAATGGATGCTATAACCATAGTTGGCGCTTATGCCGATATTTTTACCGATATTATCTTTCGTAACTTTAACCGGAAAAACCACCCAAATACTGGTAATTATCGAGACTGCCAGAAAAATCAAGAAACCCAGGAACAATAAATATTTTAAAGCAGCGATTATCCTGCCCCTGCCATACCATGAAAGTATTAAAAGCAGGCTTAATAAAAGCCCGGTAAACCTGCGAGAACCGGTAAAAAAAGCTGTAGCCAGGATTATAGGCAAAGATGAGGCAATCAGCGCCTTTAATTGCCTCCTCTTCTCGGTCAGAAAAAGAATGATTCCGAAAACCAGGGCGATATGCAGATAAACCAAAGCCATATTGGCGCTTTCAAAGGTCAAATCTATCCTCGGAAAATGATGCGCCATAGACTCCATTGTCGAGTACCCCAGGAAAGAAGTAGTCCTTAAATCTCCCGTTGCCATTGCCCAAGAGAACAAACCCAGGCCTACCAATGAAAGTACAGCGCTGACAAAAAAATACAGGTATAGCACAAAACGAATTTTTCTCTGAGAATCAAGAATATTGCCAACCAATATAAATAAAATGATAAGATAAATTAAACCCAGGAGTTCGGCGATACTGTTGGATATCCCCGAAGAATTGAAAAAAGAGACCGCGAACAGGGCCGGCAAGAAAATTAAAGAAAACTTCAGGTGTATCAGCCTATGCTTTAATCTTGTGGTTATATATTTTGTAACCCAGGCAATAAATAAAAATATGAATACAAAATCGGCATATAGGATCTTTTTATTTAAAACAGTAAAGGAAAAATAATCGATAAAAGGAATTAGAATTATATATAGATAAAGCAGCCTTTCCTCCCGCCCGGATTCCTTCCAGATATTCAATACGGACTTAAGCATTATCCACCCTCCTCATTGTTTTTGTGCTTTGTTTTTAAGAACCAACCAGCAAATCCCAAGGCAACAGTAGCCTTGCCAGTCATACCTTTTGCATGCCAGCCCATAAATGCAACAACGCCATTAATCACATAAAAAGAAACAAACAATAAAAATGAATATGTCAATGCTGGCTCTGCCGGAATATTTCGTAACGACAATAGATAAATCATACTAACCTCTCGTACACCTAATCCAAATACTGTGATCGGGAGTATCGAGACTATATTGGATATAGATACTAAGAAAATAACACCTATATATGATAAGCCAATTGGTATCAAGCGAATGAGCACATAGCACTGCGCAAAGAAAATAAGATACGATAAAATAGTTAAAACAAACGGTACAAAAATACCATTGGCAATAACTTTCTTAACGCCTGCTAAGAAAATCTTAAATTGCCCTTTCAATATATTTTTATCAATTTTATAAATCATTGACGCATAAACAAATGCGGCGATTTTCTCCAGTATGTATTTATTAAAAAGTAGAGACGGAGCGACAACGACAAGCGCAACTACGATTGCGACGAGTACAATGTATCCTGCACCCTGTAGATTTATAAAAGATAAGAGGCCAAGGCTCCCAAATAAAGCCAATAGATATAAATCTAAAAACCTGTCGATAAAAATACTAACAAAACCTTCAGCCAATAATACATTTTTGTCACGCCTTAGGTATAAAGCCTTGATCGCCTCGCCAATTCTTCCCGGAGTAATGATGCCCGCATAAACACCCCCTAAATAAGACAAAAAGGAATCCCGCATTGAGTAATCAATGCCTTGAAGACGTAAAATATACCTCCACCGGTAGGCCTTGATAAAAAGAAACGGTATGATTAAAATGTTACTCAATGAAAATAATAACAAATTAATTTTTGAGAATACGGTTATCAGCTTATGATAATCAATACGCGTTAATATAACAGCTAAGATAAATAATCCGATAAAATGATAGTATTTCTTCATTGACCTTTTCTTATATGCGTGACGACGCCTGTGTGAATTGGGGTTTTAAACTGCTTGTTTATATGAAATCCTATGCCGCGCATAAGTTGCAATACTTCTGGTATATGGCTTAGCCAAAAACGATACTCCTGCATCTCATCGAGTAATATTGACTTAAGCAATCTCGTTCTTCTTGAAACAAATGATAAAGGTGATAATACCAATGCCGAAGCCAAGCTGCGTGCTAGAGTATGGTCAGGCTCATAAAATGCAAATAGGCCGCCATTTTTCAAAACTCTTTTGACTTCCATAAAGCACCTTTCAATCTCAAACATATCATGCAAATGATGAAGGCCTTCATTAATAAAAACAATGTCAAATGTATCTGATTTATAGCATATATTAAGGCTGTCGCAAGCCTGAACATTAACATTTTGCTTCACGTAACCTAATAGGGCTTTTGATATATCTAAACCATAGACCCCTGCAAACCCCATTCCCTGCAATAGTTCTTGACACTCGCCCTTGCCGCAAAAAAGCTCTAATATATTGGCACTCTTATTTTGACCAGTAACATCAAGAGCATCGATAATTGCCAGGTCTCTTTTTAACTTTTTCTTCTTATCAGCTGAATATTCTATAAAAATGCTATTCCAGTCAGCGCTCATTTCTTAAGCTCATATTTTTTGAAAATCCTACGCCGCAACAGCTTCATTACCAAAATAACGCCCTCAAAAATGATCTCGAATGACATTTTTGAATCACCCACAGTGCGCTCATAAAATAAAATGGGAATTTCCTTAATCTTACCACCTATTTGATTAATATAGTATGTAACTTCTATTTGAAACGCAAAACCATTAGATTCAATCTTATTAAAATCTAACTTTTCAAGTATTGTCCTTTTAAAACATTTAAATCCGGTTGTTACATCAGTAAACCTTAGGTTAAGCAAAATATTAGCTGACCACTTTGTTGATTTCGAAATAATATTTCGAAGAATTGTCCTATTTTTAATACTTACTCTATGCAAAAATCGTGACCCCGTTACCAAATCAAAGGTTTTTGCATAATGCAGAAACATTGGCATGTACTGCGGATTATGCGAAAAATCGGCATCCATTTCAAAGATATATTCCGCGTCTAAGTTCTTTAATACGTAAGCAAACCCTTCTTTATATGCCTGGCCTAACCCGGACTTCTTTGGCCTGCGCACCAGGCGAATACGGTTGTTGCCCCTGCATAGCCCCTGCGCAATGTCCGCCGTTCCATCGGGAGAATTATCATCTATCACGACAATATAAGCCTGCGGCAGAATATCAAGTATAGCCTTTATAATACCGGAAATATTGTCTTTTTCATTATAGGTGGGGATAATTATCGCCACCTTCGCCTTTCTCGCACCCTCAAGATAACTGTTGCTTTCTTCCAAGGTTATTTCAGCTTCGGAGGTATCGGTAATTAGATGGGAATATAATTCGGACCTCTGTAAAAGCATCTTCCATCCCACCCGGGCATACCTTTTAAACTCGGATAAAGACTTAAGCTGAATAATCCTTCTCCATAACATATTCGGCCGGAAATAAAACTTTAGGTAAAATTCCTTGGTCAGGGCCTCTATCTGCAACTCGGAAAGGCTGGCCCATGGGGTCGGAAGCCTGCCTTTTATTTTATCCCCTTTTATGTCCCGGCGCCAATAATCCTTCCCGGTTTTCTCAATCATTATCTTATCCAATTCCGTGCCCGGCTTGGCTATGGCACGGCAAACCTGGATAAAATCAAGCCCGAGGTCTTTAGCGAAAGAAATGGTATCGCGCACGCTCCCCTTTGAATCCCCTGGATTCCCTACCATAAAAAACCCCATTGTCTTTATGCCGCATTTATTGGAAAATTTTATCGCCCACCTTACCTGCTCCAGCTCAATATCTTTTTTTATCGTGCCCAACACCCGTTGGTTCACGGATTCTATCCCGTAATATATCTGCCTGCACCCGACACTGGCCGCCTGGCTCAATATATCCTCATCCACCACATCCACCCTTGAACGGCAGGACCATTCAAACTCGAGATTCCGGCACTTAATCTCCCTGAATATTTCAGACAACCGGGATTTCCCCAGGAAAAATGTGGCGTCAAAAAAATCTATCTCCCTTACACCAAATTCCTTATAGCAAACTTCAATCTCATCAACAACATTTTTGGCAGACCTTAACCTGTATTTAGTGTTAGAGTGGATGGCGCAAAAACTGCACCTGTAAGGGCAGCCCGTGGTGGTAAGCATAATCGTAAAATTCTTGCGCTGGGAAATAAAAGAATAGTACCTGTCATTAGGAAGCAGGTGCCTGGCAGGAAAAGGATAATGATCAAATTCAACATATTTTCCCGAAAACGGGTTTATGCGCACCTCGGAAGAGCTATCCTTATAGGCAATACCCGGAATATCCTTTAAGCTCGTTTTATCTTCTATTGCCCGAAGTAATGCCGGCAAAGATTCAACCGCTTCACCGATTATCCCGTAATCAATCTCCGGATGTGAAAGTGTCTCTTCGGGGTATAGAGATAAATTCGGGCCTCCGGAAATCACCGGAATCCTAAGGTGATTTTTGAAATAACCCATCCACCCCAGGGCATCGTGAAAATGATAAGACTCCGCCCTGAAACCGAGCATATCCGGATTGAAAAACTTCAGCCTCTCCAAAACCTCATCCCGGGAAAGGTTTAGAGCTCGGGCATCGATCAAAATAACCTTATGCCCATTCTTCTCGAGAATAGCCGCCACATACGCCAGTATAATCGGCGGGGCAAGGCAAAATTCCTCGTCAACCACGCTCAAATTTTCAGAAAAAAGTTTATGTGTATACGGAGGGAATATAAGCGCTATTTTCATTTATTTTTCTTTCGGGTTTGGCTGACTGCAGCGATATAAAACATCGCCCATCGTAAACCCACTGAGTTCAGTATTCTTTCAATGTATTTTTCAAAAGCAATACCAAAAAATGGTAAAGCAAACCGTGATATTTCATTGACCAAAAACCCTTCTTTCTCTAAGGCCTCCCTTAGTTTTCTTTCTGTAAAATGAAATTTATGGTCGTCTTCTTTTACTCTGAATTTAACGGCTAATCCATCATAAAAAGGAGAAGCGAGAGTAATAGCAAGAATACCGCCATCCCTAAGGACTCTGTCGCACTCTCGCAAAAATAAATTGAAATCATCCATATGATCAACAACTGATGCAGCCGTTACCACATCAAATATATTGCTTCTAAAGGGCAGCTTCTCGCCTATAGCCTGAATTATCTGAATGCCCTTAGCTGAATTTGACTTTATGTAATCCAAAGATGGCTCAATCCCCACGCAAACTTTTACGCTAAGTTGATTCTTAAAAGTATTAAGCATAAAGCCATCGGCTGCGCCAACATCCAAAATACAAAGGCTATCCCCTGCCTTATACTTCCTAATCATTTCCAGCATTTTAGCAGTACGCTTAAATAACTTATATTTACCGCTTCGCTTTGTCTTCCTGTATGAAATATAATCAAAACCCATATAAACCGCTTCCTATTATAATCTAAAGGCATTCATTATAGCATCAAGCCTAAAACTCATCGCCAAATTTAATTCCACCAGCGGGCCACACCAGCACTCCTTACAACTTGATGGTTTTAAATTTTGCAGGACAAAACTTAGCCCTTTATCCCGGCAACTTAGTCTATTTGCTTCCGAAAACCGATCGCAATTATAAAGCTGGCCCTTAGCATCCATACGGAACATTATTCTCCCCGCAGAACAATATATCTGCTTTGGCTTTGGCCAATGTAAAAGATGCCTTAACCCAGAGAGTGAATTGCATATATACTTATCCCTTTTTTTCTTTTCCCGGATAAGTAGTTTTATTGCCTCTTGATAACCATTAATCTCCGGAGAGTGGGGATTAATGGTTCTTTTAAGCAGATACAACTCTGTTGCAGGTTGAAAAAAAGTCCCTACCTCAAGCTCACGGCATTTATCAAGTATAAAATCAATTGCAGAAAGATTGTATTTCGTTAATGTGGTATGGAACAATACATTCTTATTATATCTTTTAAGTAACTTAACGGCATTAAGCACGGCCTCATACGCGCCCGTCCCCCTCACTTGGTCATGAATTTCCTGCGGCCCGTCAAAACTTAAATTAACTTGATCAATATCTTTTATCTGCTCTAACTTCATGGGTATTAATACGCCATTAGTATTTATTTTACAGGAAATGCCTTTTGATTTTGCATAACTTACGAGCTCGCCTATATCATTCCTTATCAACGGCTCACCGCCAGTAAAAGAAATCGCGGCTGCTCCTAATGCTGCCAATTCATCAATAATCCCGCTGATTTCCTTAGTGCTCAATTCATCTTCTTTGCGCCCATTCCAATAGTCACAGTATTTACACCTCAAATTGCAACGCTGTGTTATTTGCCACGATAAAAATAATGGCTTTTTTTTATTAAAAATGCGCGCTAATGCCAAACGCAAACCTATGGAAAATAATTTAACAGGGTTCATGTTATTATATTCTTCATAATTTCATTTGCTACTAACTTATGGCCTTCCGGGCTAAAATGCACACCATCAGGTCTTATCCTATCGACGCCAAGCCGGTTGCATAAGTTATAAATATCGACTAAATCTACAGACCGCTCCTTGGCTAATTCATTTATAGCTGCATTAAACTCCGCGACCTTTCGGTTAAACCCGGGAAGATCTTTTTCTTTTTTTTCTGTAACAGGGCCTATGTTTATTATGATTATTTTACTCTTTAATTCCTTGTCTATTTTGTTTAGAAGCTGTGAATACACATACTTAAAATCTTTTACATTTACCCATCCCCTTCCACCGCTAATTAACGAATAGAATGTTGTAAGCTTACCGAAAATCTTTCTTAACAAAATAAAAAAAGACATTGTTAATGGCCCGTAAACAGGCTCATTCTTGTCCGCAAAGATAAAAAACCAGAGTGGCCGAGGGAGCATCCGCGGAGCAGCCTCATTAACGCCGAAGTGCAGGATAATAATATCGGGAAAATAACTATGCACATATTTATCAAATTCAATCAATACATTCTTTACCTCTGAAGAACCAAAGGCCTTATTCATAACCTCGGCACCCGGAATATCATTTTTTATAATTTCGGTGTAAGTGAGTTCTTGCCAGTTGCTCCTCGGCGGGCGGATATGCAATACCTCTGAATTTCCTAATACCAGAATCCTATGTTTTGGCATAATTTACCATTTCGTCTTATAAAAATAGGTTGTCCTGAGTTCAATAATTAAGTGCAACACTTAGGAATTGTGCTATCCTAAGTGTTTATGAATATACAATATACGCAACTGACGCTCCAAGAACGTGAAAA
>JAGVOB010000061.1 GCA_020052955.1 Candidatus Omnitrophota bacterium
CCCGCTTCACCTTATGCCGTAAGCAAAGTAGGTGAAGATATGTTGGGTCTTCAATATTGGCTATCATGGAAGATTAAAACAATAAGAACAAGGCTTTTTACGCACACCGGAGCCAGGCGAGGCGAGGTTTTTGCCGAATCTACCTTTGCCAAACAGATTGCGGCAATTGAAGCAGGTCTAATCCCGTCTGTAATTAAGGTAGGTAATTTAGATAGCATTCGGACATTTTTAGATGTCAGGGATGCAGTTAAGGCATATTGGTTATTGGCAAATAAGTGTTTACCTGGTGAGGTCTATAATGTAGGTGGAGCCGAGACAATGACAGTAGGGGAGATGTTGAATAGATTGATCAATCTTTCTACAACAAAAAATATAGCCGTTGAGGTTGATCCTGCCCGTTTAAGACCATCGGATGTAACTCTACAAATCCCCTGTATTGATAAATTTGTAGAAGCTACTGGGTGGAAGTCAAAGATTAAGTTTGATGATACATTAAAAGATCTTCTGGACTATTGGCGGGCATATTATACCGAGAATAAATTGAAATTGTAATAAAGTGAAAAACTAAAAACTAAAAGTTAGTGTTGGGTAATGATAGATAGCTAAAGAAAAATGGCCAATAGAAAAGTAGATATTGTTTTAATAAACCCAGGGGATAGAAAACAGATATATCAAGATTTATGGAAAGATTATTCTGCTGCTGAACCACCTTTTTGGATAGCAGCAATAGCTGCTTATCTTAGAAATAATGGTTTTGATGTAGCAGTTATTGATACAACTGCTGAAAATATTTCACCGCAGGAAACCGCAGAGAAAGTAAATTACATACATCCATTATTGTCCGCTGTAATAGTCTATGGTTCGCAACCTTCTGCATCTACACAAAATATGACAATTACTGGAAAGATCTGTAAGGCACTCAAAGAGAACAGTTCTTCGAGAGTTGCCATGGGCGGGCTTCATCCATCAGCACTTCCCAAACAAACTTTACAAGAGACAAGTGTAGATTTTGTAATAGAGGGGGAAGGACCATATACCTTAACAAGCTTAATCCAAGCGTTAAAAACAGGAAAAGCCGATTATTCGGCTATACCAGGTCTTTGGTATTATAAAAATGGTATTATTAAAAACAATCCGAAATCGCCGCTTATTAAAAATTTGGATGAAATCCTACCTATTGCTGCATGGGATTTACTCCCAATGGAAAAATATAGAGCACATAACTGGCACTGTTTTAACAATATTGAAAATAGAATGCCATATGCAGCAATATATACAAGTTTAGGATGTCCATATTCCTGTATATTTTGCTGCATAAATACACCTTTTGGGAAACCTGGTATACGTTACAGAAGTCCTGAATTAGTGGTCAACGAAATAGAATTGCTTGTAAAGAAATATGGGATAAAAAATATTAAGATTGCAGATGAATTATTTGTTCTAAATGAGAAACACTATATGACAATCGTGGATTTATTAATCAAGAAGGGTTACGATTTAAACATCTGGGCATACGCAAGAATTGATACTGTAAAACCAGAAAATTTGCAAAGGATGAAAAAAGCAGGGATTAATTGGCTGGCGTTAGGGATTGAATCAGCAAATCCAGATGTGCGAGATGGTGCAAAAAAGAAGATGAGAACAAAAGATATAAAAAATATTGTAGAAACAATACAAAATGTCAATATTAGAGTGATAGGAAATTTTATTTTTGGACTGCCAGACGATAATTTACAAACAATGCAAGAGACGCTCGATATGGCTATGGAATTAAACTGTGAGTTTGTAAATTTTTATTGTGCAATGGCATATCCAGGCTCTAAACTTTATAACATTGCAATTAAAGAAAGTTGGGAACTTCCAAAGGAATGGCATGGTTTTTCACAACACTCTTATGAAACGCTTCCATTGCCAACAAAGTATGTCAGCGCAAAAGAAGTTCTAAAATTTAGAGATAATGCTTTTTACAAATATTTTAAAAATCCTAAATATTTAAAAATGATTGAAACAAAATTTGGAATAGAAGTTAAAACTCATATAATAAATATGACTAAAACTATAATTAAAAGAAAGATAATTATTTACCCATCTGAAATGAAACAGTAGGCAATGGGGAAAAATTTCCTGTTTTGAATTAAAGGGATAATATGAATTCATTTAAGTTTTTAGAAGAAAAAGCGTTATGGGTAAGGAAAGAAACCTTAAAAATTCATAAGATAGCTTCGGGAATACGCTTGGCTTCTTCTCTATCGTGTGTTGAGATATTAACAGTTTTGTATTATGGAAAAATATTAAAATACTATCCAAAAGATATATATAATAAAGAAAGAGACAGGTTGATAATCAGTAAAGCGCATGGATCTGTCTCTTTTTATCCGATTTTAGGAGATTTAGGTTTTTTTGACATGAATGAATTAGAAATGGTTGGAAAACATGGGTCAATTCTTGGGGATATTCCGGATTGTTCAATACCAGGATATGAATCTATGAATGGTTCTTTGGGACATGGTTTAGGAGTTGCCTGTGGCATGGCTTTAGCCCTTAAAAGAGAAAAGAGAAAAGAAAGGGTTTTTGTTTTACTCGGTGATGGCGAACTATATGAGGGTTCGGTATGGGAAGCGATTATGTTTGCTGGGCACCATAATTTGGATAATCTGGTATTGATCATTGATAATAATAAGATTTGTATGCTTGATTATTGTAAAAAAATTATTGATATAGAACCATTGCACGAAAAATTCAATGTATTTAAGTGGAAAAGTGTAATTATAAATGGTCATGATGTAGAGCAATTGTATAATGCATTATTATCATTAAAACAAGATGAGGTTGATAAACCTAAAGTATTGATAGCAGATACAGTAAAAGGTAAGGGTGTTCCAAGTCTTGAAAATGACCCTCTTTGCCATGTCAAGTCATTAAATGCTGAGCAAATTGATAAGTTGCTCATAGAGATGAAATAAGATGAATGAAAAAAAAGCAATGAGGGATGTCTTGATTGAGAATATAACTAAAAAAATGGCTGATAATGAGAGTATTTTTTTTATCTCTGCAGATTTCGGCTCTCCTCTATTGGATCATTTAAGAGAAAAATTTCCTGATAGATTTGTGAATGTTGGCATAGCTGAACAGAATTTGATAAATATTTCAACTGGTATGGCGCTGGAAGGTTACACTGTTTTTACCTATGCAATCGCACCCTTTTTATCTATGAGATGCTATGAACAAATTAGAAACCTATCTTTATTATCGCAGATTAGAGATATAAATATCAATTTAATCGGTGTTGGCGCTGGATTAAGTTATGATGTTACCGGACCTACACATCACTGTCTTGAAGATATTTCACTTATGAGAATTTTGCCAAACTTAGTGGTCTTTTCGCCAAGTGATTATGTTACAACTGAAAGGTTTGTTGATTTTTCCCTTCAATTAAAAAAACCCAAATATCTGAGATTGACGGAAAAGCTCTTCCAGCAATTTATGATAATGTGGAAAAAATAAATATTAAAAAAGGTTTTTATAATTTAAGAGATGGTGAAGATATCTGTATCATATCAACCGGATATATGACTCATAAAGCATTGGCCATAAGAGAAAAATTAAGAGAAGAAAACATAAATACAGGTCTTATAGATATTTTTTTATTAAAAGGACTTAATGAAGATATGCTTTTTAGCGATTTAAGTAAATATAGGTATATTTTTACTTTAGAAGAAGGATTTATTAATAAAGGTGGTCTGGATTCTTTAATATCAGTCATTTTAAGAAAAAATAGATCAAGACTTGAGTTGAATGCATTTGGATTTGGGGACAAATATGTCTTTGAAGTAGGAGATAGAGAGTGGTTACACAAGATAAATAATCTAAATGAAGAGAATATTATAAAAACGATTAAAACTGAAGTTTCGTCATTTTAAACTTCTTCTTGAATATTGCTTGGAAACAGGAAAAATGACAAAAATAAAGTTATTAAATGGAGAAAAATGCTACAATTTATGTTGCAGGTCACACAGGCTTGGTTGGGTCGGCAATTGTTAATAAACTTGAAGTAGAGGGATATGAGAATATTATTGTAAAAACGCACCAAGAACTTGATTTAACGCGTCAGGCAGAGGTTGAAGACTTTTTTCAAGCAGAAAGACCAGAATATCTTATTTTAACAGCAGCTAAAGTCGGTGGAATTCAAGCTAATATTGCATATCCAGGAGAGTTTATATATGAAAATATTGCCATACAAACTAATTGTTTGCATACCTCCTATCTTTATGGAGTTAAAAAGTTAATTTTTTTGGGAAGCGCATGTAGCTATCCCCGTGAGTCTCCTCAACCTATGAAGGAAGAGTATTTACTTTCAGGGCCACTAGAGCCAACAAATGAGTCTTACGCAATTGCCAAGATTGCTGGGATAAAGATGTGTGAGGCTTACAATAGGCAGTATGACACAAATTTTGTATGTGCCCTCCCCACAAATGCTTATGGCCCTAACGATAATTTTGATCCGAATGATTCACATGTAATTCCAGCCTTGATAAGGAAATTTCACGAAGCAAAAATAAAAAGAGATACCCCTGTAATAATCTGGGGAACAGGTAATCCGAGGAGAGAGTTTATATATGTGGATGACCTTGCAGATGCCTGTATTTTCCTGATGAATAATTATAATGGAACAGAGATTATTAATATAGGTGTTGGTGAAGATACATCCATAAAGGAGCTTACTTATATAGTAAAAGATGTGGTTGGATATAGAGGCGAAGTCGTTTTTGATACATCAAAACCTGATGGAATGCCCAGGAAGATGCTTGATGTATCTAAATTGCATAATCTCGGTTGGCAAGCAAAAACTACATTGACTAAAGGGATTGCAGAAACATATAAATGGTATTTGAAATATACCCAGTAAAAATGTGATTTAGCAAATGATTATTAATAGAACACCCTTGCGTATCTCTTTCTTTGGAGGAGGAACAGATTTACCTGCATACTATAAAGAGAATTGCGGAGCAGTTATCTCTACGACCATTAATAAATATTGCTATATTAGTTGTCGGCGACTTCCTCCATTTTTTGAATATAAGCATAGAATCGTGTATTCTAAATATGAACATGTTAATGAGATTGATGAAATCATCCATCCTTCTATTAGAGAGACTTTCAGATTTATGAAGATTGGTGATGGTTTGGAAATACATTGCGATGGAGATCTTCCAGCCAGGACAGGACTTGGCTCAAGTTCATCTTTTACTGTGGGGCTATTGCATGCGTTATATGCATTAAAAGGGAAAATGGTCTCAAAGAAGCGATTGGCTCTTGAGTCTATTTATATTGAACAGGAGTTGATAAAAGAAAATGTTGGCTCACAAGATCAGGTAGCTGCGGCCTTTGGCGGATTGAATAAAATTGCTTTTAATGGTAATCACAATATAGATGTTACTCCTATTACTATAGCCAAAAGCAGGAAACAAGCATTTCAAGACCATTTAATGCTGTTTTTTACAGGGTTTTCAAGATTTGCCTCTGATATTGAGGCTGATAAAATAAAGAAGATTTCAAAAAAGAAAGATGAACTTGATACTCTATATAAAATGGTAGATGAGGCAGTACGGATTTTAAGTGAGGATGGTTCCCTTATTGACTTTGGTAAAATGCTTCATGAAAGTTGGAAGATAAAGAAAAGCCTTTCTGAAAAGGTATCTACTTCTCATATTGATGATATTTATGAGACTGCTATTAGAAATGGTGCGATTGGAGGAAAAATATTGGGCGCTGGTGGTGGCGGTTTTGTTCTGTTTTTTGTAAGACCTGACCAAAGAGACAAATTGAGAGAAGCATTGGGTTCTTTACTATATGTTCCCTTTGGGTTTGATACAACTGGGAGTCAGATTATCTTTTACAGTGAAACTGGGGTATGAGAATGAAGATTCCTTTTGGAACAATCTCTGTTACAGAGAAATCTAAAAAAATAATAGCAGGGCTTCTGGAATCAAATAGATTGTCCAGCGGGAAATATGTAAGGGAATTTGAAAAAAGATTCGCTATTCATGTAGGGACAAAAGAAGCTATAGCGGTTAGTAGCGGAACAGATGCTGTTGCCTTAGCCTTAGCCGTCCTATATGAATTTGGCGCAAAGCGAGGAGATGAGATTATAGTTCCAGCTCTATCTTTCCCGGCTACAGGTAATGCTGTGTTACAGGCTGGGTTTACCCCTAGTTTTGTTGATATTGACAGAAAGACTCTAAATATCGATCCCTTGAAAATAGAAGATGTTATCACAGAAAAAACAAAAGCGATTCTGCCGGTACATTTGATGGGTAAACCTGCTGATATGGATATTATAAATGATATTGCCAAAAAATATAATCTTTATCTTCTTGAAGATGCTGCAGAGGCTCACGGAGCAGTTTACAGAGGTAGAAATGTAGGTACTCTGGGAGATATGGCTGCCTATAGCCTTTATATTGCTCATATAATAACTACTGTAGAGGGTGGAATTGTTACTACTGATAATTCAGACTTTGCAGAAATATTGAGGTCTTTAAGGAGCCATGGACGAGCTTGCAAATGCGAAAGTTGTGTACTTAACACCGCCTCTGCCTATTGTACCAAAAGGTTTAAATACGATACCGACATCAGATTTGTTTTTGAAAGGATTGGCTTTTCAGCTAAAATGAACGAATTGGAGGCAGCCATAGGCATTGGAAATCTTGATCTGTATGATGAGATTCTTCAAAAGAGGAGAGAGAACCTCTATTATCTCCTGGAGGAATTTAAGAAATTTCACTCTTATCTATCCACAATAGAAAAAGAACCTTATGAAGAGATAGGGCCTCATGCTTTACCAATGATAGTTCAAGAAGAGGCTAAATTTACTCGTGATCAATTGGTCAATGGTTTAGAAAAGAAAGGGATTGATACCAGAACTTTATTTTCATCTATGCCTACTCAATGCCCTGGTTTTAATTTCTTGGGTTACAAAGAAGGCGATTTCCCAAATGCTGAGTATATAGGGAATAACGGAATCCATATAGGGGTGCATCAGGATATAGACAGGAAGGGGTGCGATTATATTATTGATGCTGTTGAGGAATTTTTATTGAAAGATTAATAAAGGAGAAAGTTATGCAAGCAGTTTTAACGCCTGAACTTAAATATGAGATTAGAGAATTGATAAATGAACAAATCCGAGAAAGAGATGTAACAAAGGAAGATTTTACCGAGCTTAAGAATATTGTTAAAGAGATAGCTGAGGAACAGAGAAAATTAGCTAAGGAACAGAGAGAATTGGCCGAGGCACAGAAGGAGGCTCAGAAAGAGATTAGAATATTGGCTCTGACTATGAAGGATACCAGAAGGGATTTAGGGGGCGTTACTTCAACTTTAGGTTTTATGCTGGAAAATGAAGCCTACCGAGTATTGCCTGGCATACTTAAAGATAGATACGGAATAGAGGTAAAAGAGAGGTTTTTACGCCAGAGCATAAGAAGTCTTGGCATAAAGGATGAAGGTGAAATTAATATTTTCAGTCGTGGCGTGTATAAGGACAAGGGTACAGAGGTAGTAATTATCGGGGAATCAAAGTCTCAGTTGGGAAGAGATGATATAGACTACTTACTGGAATTGTCAGCAAAATTGAACTTAATTGATAAAGGAGAAAAATTCCTTCTGGCGATAACACATTATGCCAGAGAAACGGTGATTAAATATGCCAGGGAGAAAGGTGTAGAAGTAATCCA
>JAGVOB010000201.1 GCA_020052955.1 Candidatus Omnitrophota bacterium
CCATGACTTCTTCGTTTACTTTTTCGTTCCACAGGACACCCCCTTGTGTTATTATACCACTATTCGGTGTCCGTTAAATCGGGGCAAGTTCAGTGTCCCCTGATTTTATTGTCCCCTGATTTTTTAACATGCAATAAGCATAAAAATAAATATGCCCGCCAAGCTTACGAGATTATAATAATCCATTTTAACCTCACGTTAGATTTTTATTGAATTTTCTTTGTGCATATGTTAATAAACTAATGGTGATAAAATGCCTATATATGAGTATAGATGCCTAAAGTGTAATAAGGTAAATACATTCTTAGAGAAAATATCTCAAAAAAAGATGTTCTGGTTCGCTCGCAATAAGAAGGTATGCACTTCCTGTGGCTCTAAAAAATTGGAAAAGATAATATCAAGTTTTGCCGTTTCTGCAAAACAGAGCCACGCCGATATGTTGAATGACATAAGCAAGATGGGGCCAGTGAATTTTGTTCCCGACTACCGAATACCCGGCCCGCCTCCGGGCGGCTGCCCTTACGCAAAACAGGAAGAATCCTTCCAGTCAACCCCTTCTAAAAAATAATTTCAAATTCCAAAATCCCCGCCTGCCAAAGCAAATCGGCGGGCAGGCAAATGACAAAACAAATCCTTTTTGAGTTTTGTGCTTTGTCATTTGTCATTATTTTTTCATGGGTTTACTTTATAAACTTTATCATTCACATGAACTTTTTGGGATATTTTTAAACCTATTACATCCCCTTTTTTTGCCTCCTGTACGCCGGCGTGTTCAATTTCCATTGAGTCAATAAGCTGTGTAAAATCCGAGCTATGGCCTTTAATGTGAACCGTATCGCCTACTTTTAAGACATCATTTAGCTCAATAATTCCCACGCTTACGTGACCATAGTAATGGGTTATTGTGCCTACTTCTTTTTCCTCCATCTTACACCCCCTTTTTTTGGTAATTATGAATTATAAATTATTAATTATTAATGAAGATTACCGCAAAAATTTCTGTATTTTTCTGTCTTCAATTCATAATCCATAATTAATAATTAGTAATTTTTGTTTTTATGGCCTCGGATGATATTTCTGATGAATCATTTTGAGCCTGCCCCTATCTATGTGGGTGTATATCTGCGTGGTAGCTATATTAGAATGCCCGAGCATCTCCTGCACTATTCTCAGGTCTGCCCCTCTCTCAAGGAGATGGCTTGCAAACGAATGCCTGAGGGTATGGGGGCTCAGGCGTTTCTTTATGCGAGCCACAGAAGCATATTTTTTTATTAGCTTCCATATAGTCTGTCTTGAAATATTTCTTCCATATCGCGTTATAAAGAGTTTTTCGTTTTGTTTGTTTTTCAAAAAAATAGGCCTCGTTTTATCAAGGTATTTCTTTAACCAGTCTATTGCGAATTTCCCAACAGGTATAATCCTTTCCTTTTGTCCTTTACCTATACATTTTACAAAACCAACATCGAGATTTAGATCCGAAAGCCTAAGATTTACAAGTTCGGAAACGCGCATGCCCGTAGCATATAACAGCTCTAAGGCTGCCCTATCTCTTATGCCCTGTTTCTCCCTGACATTAGGGCTTTTTAGAAGCTTTAATACCTCATCTATATTTAATGTATCAGGCAAACGTTTCCATAATTTTGGCGCCTCAAGCACGCTTGTGACATCTTCCCCTATAAAATTCTCCCTCAATAAAAATCTATGAAATCCCTTTATTGCGACAAGATTTCTTGAAATCGATATGGCTAAAATACCCTTGTCTTTGCGGGACATCAGAAAATTCGTTATGTCAGAGCGCTTTACTTTATCTATAAAATCTATCTTGTTATTTTCAAGATAACTTATATATTTATTAAGGTCATTTCTATAAGAAGAGAGGGTATTTTTTGACAGGCCTTTTTCAACCGACAGAAAATTGAAAAATTCCTCGAGGAGTTTTTTCATAGTGCAATGTCTACGAAATAAGGATTATATTGATTACAGCGATTTTTAAAAAGATTACAGCGATTTAATAACGATGTTTTCAATCTCCGTAATCGGCCTTTTAATCGCCGTAATCATACTTCTATTTATTTGACAAAGTATCATACGAATGGGTTATTACCCTTTTCATGCCCTATCGTAGATATGGGGCCGTGCCCCGGGTAGATAACTGTTTCTTCTTTTAGCTTAAACAATTTATCTTTAACTGATTTTATAAGATTTTTTGAGTTTCCTTGAGGAAAGTCGGTTCTGCCGATACCTTCGAAAAATAAGGTATCGCCGGTAAATACTATGCTATCGGTTTTAAGGCAGATACTTCCTGGGGTATGTCCGGGCGTATGGATTACTTCGAGCCTCAGATTTTTTAACTCAATTATATCCTTATCTTCAAGCAGGCGGGATGACTTGGGGGATTTTTTGGAATCACCGTAAAAAAGAGAGAGGCTTTTCTGGGGGTTCTCTAAAAAATCACCGTCAAGTGAGTGTATAAATACAGGGATTTTGAACTCGGCATTTGCTCCGATATGATCTATGTGGCCGTGCGTGTTTACAATAAAATTAGGGGTAAGACTATGCTTATCTAAAACAACTCTAATCTTTTCATAATCCGAACCGGGGTCTATTACTATGCAGCCTGAATTTTTATCCTCTGCCAATATATAGCAGTTTGTCTGCATATCTCCTACTATAACAGTCTCAAGTACCATCACTCGTAATCCTGATCAGGCAAATTTCCTTTATCGGGCTCTATAAGTTTCCATACCTTGCTATATTTGAATTGCCTTTCAACCTGCCTTTTGTGCTTTTCTATACTAGCTCTCAGCACTGTTAGGTAACCCGGCGTAATGGTCTTTTTGACCACGTCATTTGTTACATCGCCTAGCTGTTCCATCAAAGGCTCGAGTTCCTTTTGCTTTTCCTCTACGAGCCTTTCTTTCATCTTTTTAAGATTATATAAAGCTTCTGTCGAGCAGCGTATCTGCTTTTGTGTATTACCGGAGGACAGGCTGTCTACGAACTCCTCCTCCCAGTGGCTCCAGTATGTATAGTACATTTTATACCACCATGCGTTAGAGTGCATTCTCGGAACCGGGGCAGGAGTTTCGCGCTCCATTTTTAGAGCGGTAAGTTTTTTACTTATAGACGCACAGCTACTTAAAGATATACATATAGCCAAACTCAAAAAAATAAAAAGTGGCCTTTTCATTGTAACTCCTTTTTTAATACTAAGATAACATTTCCTTAAATTTTTTTTCATCAATAATTGTTATGCCGAGCGCCTGTGCCTTTTTAACCTTTGAACCGGACTGCTTTCCGATCACAACATAATCTACCTTCTTACTTACGATATCAGATATATCGCCGCCTGACTGCCTGACTAACTTTCCGGCCTCATCTCTCGTGAAGGAATCTAATTCTCCCGTAAATACAAACTTTCTCCCCGAGAGTTTTCCATCAGGCTTTCTTTTCTTTTGTATAAAATTAAGTCCTGCTTTTCTAATCTTTTCTAACACCTTTTTTGTCTGGGGATTTTTAAAAAATTCGTACATACTCTCTGCCATAACAGGGCCTATCTCATATATATTTGTCAACTCTTCTATCGTGCTATTGCTTAAGCTATCAAGAGATTTATACCTATCTGCCAGGACGCTTGCGGCATGAACACCCACGTGCCTTATACCAAGTGCGTAAATTAACTGGGATAGGTCATGATTTCTACTTTTATTAATTGCGTCTATCAAATTCTGTGCGGACTTATCGGCCATACGCTCCAGTATCTTAAGCTGCTCAAATTTTAAGAAATAGATGTCTCCATAATCCTTGACAAGGCCGTTATCTACAATCTGCTCTATTATTGCCTCGCCTAAGCCTTCTATGTCCATAGCTTCTCTTGAGGCAAAGTGTTTTATCCTCATTTTAAGCTGGGCGGGGCATGATATATTTTCGCATCTGTACGCGACTTCGCCTGCCTTCCTGGTCGCAACCCAACCGCATGCAGGACATTTCTTAGGCATATTAAATTTCCTGGTATTGGCAGTCCGTTTTTCTTTTACTGCCTCTACCACCTGAGGTATTATCTCGCCCGCCTTTTCTATAATAACGGAGTCTCCTATTCTGATATCCTTTCTGCCTATCTCGTCAATATTATGCAGGGTTGCTCTAGAGACAGTCGAGCCTGAAAGACTTACGGGCTTTAGTATGGCAACCGGAGTAAGTGTGCCGGTCCTTCCAACCTGGACTATAATATCTTCTAATTTTGTCTGGGCACGTTTTGCATGAAATTTGTAGGCTATCATCCAGCGGGGGCTCTTCGTGGTTTGGCCAAGCAATCTCTGCTGCTTAAATGAATTTACTTTTATCACCATACCGTCTATATCAAAATCCAGGCCGCTCCTTCTATCCTCCCAGCTGTTGCAATAATCTATAACCTCACCTAACAAATCAAATTTTCTTGCATAAGGGCTTATTCTAAAACCCGCGTTTTTATAAAATTCTAAAAGTTCAAATTGCGACTCTACGTTAAGGCCTTCAGCGTATCCTACCCCATGGACAAATATATTCAAGTGACGCCGGGCTGTAAGCCTTGGGTCCAGCAGTTTGAGAGAGCCGGCTGCTGCATTTCTTGGGTTTGCAAAGAGCTCGTCATTATTCTCCTCTTTCTCCTCGTTCAGCATGCGTAAGGATTTCCTGTCCATATATACCTCCCCCCTAACCTCAATAAATTTGGGGGGCTTGCTCCCCTTGGGAAAATTGAGCCGAAGGGGAATACTTCTTATTGTCTTTAGATTAGCCGTAACGTCGTCACCCTTAATGCCATCTCCGCGCGTTGCGCCGCGGATAAATAAACCATCCTCATATACCAGGGATACTGAGACACCGTCAATTTTTAACTCAGCTGTATATTCTATCTTCTCTGCAGAAAGATTTTTCTTCACTCTCTTATCAAACTCTAAAAGCTCTTCCGGAGAATACGTATTATCCATGCTAAGCATCCCAACCCTGTGCTCAACAACCGGGAAAACTTTTAATGGCTCTCCGCCTACCCTTTGGCTAGGAGAATCAAGGGTTATTAGCCCGGGATGCGCATTCTCTAACGCGATTAATTCTTTTATCAATCTATCATATTCAAAATCGGAAATTTCCGGTTTGTTTTCTACATAGTATTTATGGTCATGGTTTCTTATGTCCTCTCTCAATTTTTCGATCTTACCCTTTATATCCTCTTTGGGCATCATCTTCCCTCATAAAGCCTGTATGCCAGAATCTCAGGCAGACCCGAATCTAAAATTTTATCCTGGGCTTTTTTTACATCGTAACCTATCCTTTTTATGGTAACTTTACGACTGTTAACATCATAAATTGCATAAGATGCCCTGTTATCCCCGTCTCTCGGTTGTCCGACGCTTCCGACATTTATAATATACTTCCTGCCTTCCTCCAATTCAACCTCCTCTTTAAAGATAGCATTAATACCCTTTATCCTGTCCTTCATAATTATTGCCGGAGAATGGGAATGGCCTATAAAACAGGGTTTTTTACCCATCTTCAAAAATGTCCTGTCTGCTTCGTCAAACTCGAATATATAATTAAACTTCTGCGGCTCATCCAGGCTTCCGTGCACAGCTATAATATTTTCATCTTCAAATATCAACCCAGGTTCCCTGAGAAATTGCTTTTCCTCTTCGCTAAGTACGCTCTGGGTCCATAAAACAGCTTTTCTTGCATAATCATTAAACCAGTTTGTATCCATAAAACCGGCGGCTGCCCGGTCGTGGTTCCCGCAGACAATCCCGGCGCTCAAAGATTTTGTTAAGCTTATGCATTCTTTTGGGTCTGCGCCGTAACCCACTATGTCCCCGACAATTATAAGCTTATCAAGCTGTTCTTCTTTAAGTGCGCTTATAACAGCTTCATAGGCCTCAAGATTTGCATGAATATCTGACAAAATGCCATAGCGCATTACTTAAATCCAAATATCAAAATGCAAAAATCAAAATTACACATCAAAATCCCCGCCTGCCAAAGAACTCGTTCGGCGGGCAGGCAAAATTTTTAAACATTTTAAATTTTTCATTGTCATTTTGCATTTTAAATTTTGATTTTTTCAGAACCTTATCTCAAACCCGCTAAACTCTCCTGTCGCGCCTGAATATTCTACATCCTTGCTTGAAATGTAATATTTCATTCTTTCTTCAATCTTATTAAGAAACTCACCGAGTACTGCTTCTTCTGCCTCCGCCATAACTTCAACCCGACCGTCACTTAGGTTCTTTACATACCCCACTACGCCTTTTTGATGCGCCATAGACTCAGCGGTAAATCTAAAACCTACTCCCTGAACCCTGCCAGAATAAAGCATCCTGACTCTTCTCTTATCTATCCTTGGAGCGCTCATCCTCTTTGTATTCAATGGAAGGCATGCTGGTGGTGTTTAAAAGCTTCTCGGTAAATTTGTCTAATTTCTTCTCCGAGTCATCATATTTGGATTTTGTATTAGAAAGGTGCTTTCCCAGTATCTCAAAATCCTCTTTAAACTTGTTTAGTTCGCCCTGTAAGCTAGAAAGGCCGCTTATTATCTGTTTTGCGGATTTTTCTATCTTTAAACCTTTTAGGCCCAGTATTATCACCTGCAGGTACGCATAGAAACTATTTGGAGAAACCGGGATAACTTTCTTAAGAAGCGCGTAGGAATATATACCGGACTCATCCAGTGCCGATTCATCCTTTACTATTGTCTCATAATACACATTTTCAGCGGGTATATACATCAGGGCAAACTCAAATGTACCCTCATCCGGGAGTATATACTTCTGGGCTATCGCGTCGATATGTTTTTTTACATCCTGAATAAATCTCCTTTTTAGAGATTTCCTCTCTTCGTCCGTTCTGGTTTCCAGAACCCTCTTAAAGTTTTCGAGCGGGAATTTGGAGTCCACGCTTACTAAGTGAGGGCCTATTTTTATAACAGCATCTACCTTTTCCCCAGATTTAAATGTATATTGAGCTTCGAAATGTTCGGCCGGTAAAATCTGCGCTAAAAGATTTTCGAGCAAAAATTCGCCTATCCCGCCCCTGAATTTCGGCGCCCGCAGTAAATCCTGAAGGCTTGATATATCCTTTCCTACAGTTAAAACCTCTTTTAGGCCTTCTTCTAACCTGCCGAGGCTTTTATGCACATTGCCTATAACATTTGTAGCCGAGTCAAGCCTGTCACCTATCGTCTTATGCGCTGTCGCTAAAGCTTCACTAGTCTCCTTAAGACGCTCGTTCATCTGGCCTACAACTGTATTCAACTGGGTCTGAACAGTATTTGAAACCTGGTCAAGCCTCTGGTGAAGCATTGTAAGAGTCTGGTCATTATCTTTTGGCTGGGATAATTCCTTCAATCTTTGATTAAAAATTTTGATAAGAAAGAGTATAAAACCTAATAAAACAAGTAAAATTATAGAAACTAAAATAAATAAAAAATTCATTTAAAAACTCCTGTTAGATATTAAGATAGATTAAAATTGATGTATTTTATTGCGCATATCACGATATGATAATCCCGGATTTTGCACACCTGCCCCACTGTTGGCGGGGCGAGCAGGAAAAATCCGCCCCGAGCGAATGCGAGGGGCCACACGGCCAAACTCGACGAGAGTTCGGCCGGCTTTGCGGGGTATCCCAAAATTTGGGATAATATCTCATTTTCATGCATTCTTAGTGTAAAAAGGGCCTAGAACATTTTTAGTTATTGCGCTTAGGCCCCTTTCATTTATTCCTAATTATTATCTACTCTATTTATGCTTTTCGCCACCTTTGCCTCCGCGATGAGCACCGCTACTCTGTCCAGCGCCACTGCTACGCCTTGCTCCTCCCTCAGACTTTGCGCCTCCGGCACCAGATTGTGAGCTGCCTTGTCTATGCATACCACCCTGGCCTTTTCCTGCGCCCTCACCTTTGCCATGATCTCTGATACCTTTCTCAGCTCCTTTACCACCACTTTCTCTATTCATACCACCCTGGCCCTTGCCGGCGCCCTCACCTTTGCCATGATCTCTAACTCCCTGCTCAGCACCTTTATGCATTCCTTGCCCCTCACCTACTCTTTTTTCTTGACGTCTTTCACCTATATTTTCGCGGCGATCTCTTTTATCTTCCCGACGATCTCCTATATCTTCACGCTTGTCCCTTCGGTCTTCTCCTCTGTCTCTTACATCTTCGCGCCTATCCTGAATATCCTCCTGCCTATCGCGTATATCTTCTAACTTATCCAGTTTGCCACCTTCATGTTTTGCGTCCCAGATATCTTCACGCCTGTCTTTTATATCCTCGGCTTTATCCCTGCGGTCTTCCCTCTTATCTTTAATACCTTCGGCTTTATCCCTACGGTCTTCACGGCGGTCTTTTATATCTTCTAATTTATCGCGGCGCTCCTCCCTGCGTTCCCCTATATCCTGGAGGCGCTCTTTTATAGCCTCCCGTTTTTCTTTCATCTCTTCATGCCTCTTGCTACGCTCTTCTATCCTATCCTTAATGTCTTCTCTTCTGTCTATAACATCTTCGCGCCTGTCCTTAATATCCTCCTGCCTGTCGCGGATGTCTTCTAACTTATCTAATTTACCACCTTCATGCTTTGCATCATGGACGTCTTCGCGCTTGTCTGCAATGTCCTCGCGAACATCTTTCCTGTCTTCGCGTCTATCCTGTCTATCTTCCTTACTATCTACTCTATCTTCACGCCTGTCCCCAACATTTTCTCTTTTATCTTTTACATCCTCTCTCTTATCGCCAATACCCTGCTGGGCATACACCGGGGTAGATAAAAATAAGGTGACGCCTAATATAAACATAAATAAATACATATACATATATCTTTTCACGCTTCCTCCTTTCTTTTATTAGTTATTTTTTTGTAAATCTACTTTGTATAAAAATCTTAAAAGTTTTGCCATCCAAGGCAATAACCAAAAAGAAAAATCCCTCTCGGGTATGAGCCACTGGTGAGCGAAGTCGAACCAAAACCCGAGGTTTCCGTCTGGCTCATACTCAAGCGGCCATTGTTCTCCTCTCTTAGCTCGAGGACTTCGCTGGCCGCGAATGTATAAAATCTGGTCGCACTTATTAAACGCAGTGCGAACCTATTTTGAGAATTTAATCACTGAAACTTAATCTATATATGCACCGTCGCTGGGGCGACTCCTACATCTC
>JAGVOB010000065.1 GCA_020052955.1 Candidatus Omnitrophota bacterium
GTATAACAGAAAGTTCTATTCCGGTAAAGCTTGTCTTTAAGATTCAACTTTAAGTATACGCTTGACACTTTACATAACAGACTGTTGCAAAACCTTTATTTGACGCAGTCTTCTGATATCTGCCAAAAGATCTCTCGTCTCCTCGAGATGAGAGTGTTGAAAAGAAAAGCTTTTTCAACACTCTCAAATTCCCTCACAGTTCCCTTATAACGAAAACGGAGGCTTTAATAAAAAAGCCTCCGGCTCAAAATTAACCAATTAAACTATTTAACGATTACGGAATCAACTACCGAATTACCATCACTGTCTTCTGTATATTGAACAGCTACTTCATCACCCTCTTTAAGGTCAGAAAGGCTCAGCTGGCTGTCTTCTTTAGATATCCTGGTTTCAGGCTTAATTTCCACATCTACATTCTCATAATCGCCGGCTGTAGGATCCTGTTCTTCTTTTAATACTATCACATTATTTTCCGTATCAACCGAAACTATCTTCCCTGAAACTGAATCTAAGATGCTAACCGCTTGATTTGCTTCTTCCTGATTTGCCTCTTCCTGGCTATATGCCGGCACTATAGAAAATATAAACACGAGTGCCATTAACAATGCTGCTACTCTGCTCATTTCTCTTTCACCCCCTCTCTATTGATTTTTGCCACATTCCCATGCTTTTTCAATTAAATCCCGAGCTTGCTATTGATTATATTACCATAAAAACATAAACTTATGAAGCCTTCCATAACTCCTTTCCGTGTGGCTCATACTGCACTTCGCCTTGCTCAGTGTCCTGCCTCGCACCGAAGTGCTCGGTACTGAGGTGAGCTTTTGCGAAGGAACAGGCCATTGTTCCCCTCGTCCGCTTTTAGCGGACTCGGGACTTTGCCCCTCGTTTAGCTCGGGACTTTGCTGGCTGCGAATGTATAAACCCAGATTTCAGGATAATCCATGTTCCCCTACATGTTTATGGCAAGCCTTGATAATATTAACCATATCGTCTCTTGTTTTTGCAAGAGATGTTTTCTTTCTAAAACAGCGCACCTTGTAAAACCCCTTGGTATACCAGCTAAAAAATTTGCGGAATCGTATAACGCCGAGGTGTTCACCGTGAAAATCTATACTCGCATCCAAATGCTCTAACATAACTTTGATTATCTGATTTATATCCGGCTTTTTAATTAGCCTGCCGTTTTTGAGGAATGCGGAAACTTCTTTGAATATCCATGGATTCCCGAGCGCACCGCGCGCTATTGCCGCACCGTCACACCCTGTCTCATCAAACATCTTCTTTGCTAATTGCGGGGAGAGTATATCTCCGCTTGCAATAACAGGAATACTTACCGCCTTTTTCACATCCCGGATTACCCCGTAATCTACGCTCCCGCTATAGCCCTGCATCCTCGTCCTGCCGTGTATAAATAACCCGTCTATACCTGCGTCCTGTGCATACAGCGCCGTTTCTCTTGCATTAACAGAATCTTTATCCCACCCGGTGCGTATCTTTACGGTAACCGCAACCGCAGAATTTTTCACTATTAATCCAAGCAGTTGATTTAACTTTTTCGGATTCTTGATAAGGCTTGCGCCCTCGCCCCTTCTTACAATCTTTCTTACTGGGCAGGCTGCATTAAAATCCAGTACATCAAATTTATAATGGCTTATAATATCCATAGCTTTAAGAATAAATTTTGGCTCGCTTCCTAACAATTGGATGCCCAGCGGCCTATCCTTAGAACCAGATATGAGCATCTGGGCGGTCTTTTTGCTTTTGTAGCTCATTGAGCGGGCGTTTAACATCTCCACAAAGGCAAGCTCACAGCCAAACTTGCGATTAAGCAGGCGAAACGGCAAATCGCTTATCCCCGCCATGGGAGAAAGAATAAGTTTAGATTTTAATTTCAGTTTGCCGATTTTTAACATGCTGCATTCTTTAACAGTATCAATTCCCAAAACATGTCCCGACGCTGCGGGCAGATTCTATCAATGGATGATTTAAGGGAATTATCCTTGGCCCTTTTGCAACAATACCTAAAGAAACGTTAACGAGTGAATTAGCTTTAAGTCCCACCATATACCCTAATTCTTTATTCTTTATCATATCAACTGCCCTGGTGCCTAATATTGTTGCCAATACTCTATCGAAAGGAGTCGGAGAGCCTCCCCTTAACAAATGCCCCATTACAACGGTCCGGGTTTCAACCCCTGTTAATCTTTCAATCTGAGCACCAAGAACAAAACCTATGCCGCCCAGACGAATCGAATCCGCGCTTTCCTTTACAATCCTTTGAATTACTGCCTCTCCTCCTATTGGCTTTGCTCCTTCGGCGATTACCGCAATGCTAAAGCGTTTGCCCTTTTTATGCCTCTCTTTAACCCTATCGCCTATAATATTAATATCATAGGGTATTTCCGGAATAAGGATAATATCTCCGCCTCCCGCAATACCCGCATGGAGAGCAATCCAGCCGGCCGTATGCCCCATAACCTCAATAATCATAACCCTGTGGTGAGATTCTGCGGTTGAGTGCATCCTGTCAATTCCTTCTGTAGCAACATACACAGCGGAGTCAAAACCGAAGGTAATGTCGGTGCCCCGCAAATCATTATCAATCGTCTTGGGAATCCCGATGACAGGCACGCCGTCCCTAAAAAGACGGTGCGCTATACCCTGTGTACCATCTCCTCCTATAACGACAAGACATTCAATGCCGAGTTTCTCTAAATTTCCAATCGCGCATCCTGACATATCCTTAAATGTAAGCGCTTTGCCTTTCTTTACGGCATATCTATATGGATTTGCTGTTTTTGAAGTGCCCAGAATTGTCCCGCCCAGAGTAAGTATTCCCGAAACATCATTATAATGAAGCTTTCTATGCCGATTATAGACGAGGCCGTGGTAACCATCCTCAATTCCTATTACTTCCATATCACATTCAAGGATAGCTTTTTTCGTAACTGCCCTTATAACGGCATTAATACCGGGACAATCTCCGCCGCCAGTAAGAATAGCGATTCTTTTTTTCTTCTTCATACTATCCTCCGTTTTTTAATAGTTTTTGTTAACCTATAATGGGTGGCAAGGTTTGCGTTTTGAGTCGCACGTTGATTTTTCAAGCGGGCATGGTCCCTGCACCATATGGTGCAGGGGAGCGAGAAAAATCACCGAGCGCAGGCCTACCACGCTGGGGTAGGGCAAGCGGTGCAGCGAGAAACCAAACCTTGACAGAACCCATAAGTCTTCATTTTAAGTTAACAGTACCTTTTAATCAATGCTGATAAGAACTTATTCGTTTTAAAAGTTAAACCCTGTGCTGATTTTTAAAAAATAAAAGACTTGAAATATTTCATCTATAATTACAAAAGCTAAGAGCTAATGAAAAATCAATGCTCCTCAGGTGCGCGATGACGGCTTGCAGGTCGTCCTTCTTAGGGGAAAAAACCCTTAACTTTTCACCCTCAACCTGCACCTGTACCTTTAGTTTAAGATCCTTAATGATTTTGACTAAATCCTTCGCCTTTTCCTTGGATATCCCGGTGGATATTTCTACTTTTTGGCGTAAAGAGCCTTCGAAGGCCTTTTCAGGCGTATTAAAAACAAGGGATTTGAGCGAGATATTTCTCTTTACCATTCTTGTGGCAAGTATATCAATAAGCGCTCGCCGTTTAAAATCGTCATCAGCAGTCAATGTTATTTTCTTCTCAACTCTATCAAACTCAATTGAGCACTTGCTACCTTTGAAATCATACCTTTGCGAAATTTCCTTTTTTGCCTGGTTGACCGCGTTATCCGCTTCCTGCATATCTACTTCAGAGACAATATCAAATGAAAAATTTGTCATCTTTCTTCTCCTTAATGAACACATAACTTACGGAACGTTAGTGACGTAAGTTATAAGTGTGAATTAATCCCGAGTCCGCCATAATTTGTGGCGGACGAGGGATCTGTTATTGCATTGACTTCTTTAATGAGTCCACTCGAGGCGGACGAATTAATCCCCTGCTGATTTGCCTGTAGGCAAATCCTCTAGAAATCGTAGAGCGATTTCAGGGACTAAGTCCTGGAAATTTTTCAAATTTCACAGAGCAAATCGCTGGGGAATTAATCCCCCTTACACACACTTAAAACTCCATTCTCTTAAGTCGTTTTATTGCAAGCGCCATAGGAATACCCGAGGAAAGTAAGCTGATTATAACAATGATAAACCCTGACAAAAGAAGTTGTTTAATAAATACTGCGCGACTAATAATTTTTAAAACAAAGTGAAGATGGAACGGCACCGCAATGAGTGAGATTACAAGACACACATAAAGAAGGCTTAAAACAAACGCAAGAGTTCCTCCGAAACCCGATACTATGGCCGCAGGGTTATCATCTTTAAAGTTTGGAAATATGGCTCCCAATCCTACGGAAAGCCCCACAAGAGAAAAACACATAAGAAATACCGCGATGCAGGAGACGACCATTATAAGACCCGAAACATTTAACATGGTGTTTGATAATATTATTAAGGGCATTGTTATTAAAAGTGATATTATCGCCCATAATGAAAATTTTTCAAGGATTATAGTAGATAATTTTATGGGGGCTAATCCTAATATCCAGAAGCGCTTACCCTCAAGGCTAAAAAGCGGGAATACAAATCTTACGCATAAGGAAGCAAGGGTCAGGGCTGTCGAACCCAGGTTTAAGAACGCCACAAGGTTTCTCCACATGGGCGGCAGGATATCATATGAAAGGTTATGAATACTTGCAAAATACACTGCCAAAAGCCCAAAGAACACTATAAACTGCGACCACTGAATAGGGTCGCGCCAGAATACCTTTATGTCCTTGGTTACAAGAGACCTTATCCCGGGCCTTAAAAATCCCCACAGAATTTGCATCTTATTTACGAAAATGGAGACAAAATCAAATTTTTCACTCTGACTGCTTTTATAAAGCAAGGCCCATCCGGAAAAATAATAGCACCTTGCAAGAAGGGTTGAAAACCTCACGGCTACTATAGCAGTGGTAAAAAGCAAAAGCCAGAAGAATACCGTATCTTTTATGCTTCCCGAATTGAAGGATAGAATACCCTGCGTAACCCACCAGCTTGGCAAAAGCGGAGACTGCGAAAATTTAAAATAAGGCGCGAATTTTCCGAGCATAAATATATCTTCCAGATTCTGAGGCCTTATTACCCTCGGAAGCCTGAATGATAAAATAAAATACGCCACCATCAAAATAAAGAGACTGATAAATATAGCCCTGAAGTATTTCCCGGGTATGAACCTGATAAGTAAAATAGTTGCCGACACCCCTATGGCTGCCGAAATGAACAGGAACGGGACAAAGAAAAATATCAATGTTATATAAAAGTAGGCTGGCAAGCCCTTTACTATCCCGTAGGCTGACATAAATGGTATTAGCAAAAATATAAATGTCCACGAGCTCAATATTAAGGATTCAATAAATCTGCTTTTAAATACCTCCCCATGGCTTAAGGGTGTAGTAAAAAGAAACTCTACTTCCTCCGAGCTATATATAGTTGAGTAACTAACTATAATATTGCTGAATATAAGCATGCATAACAGGCTAAAGAAGAATAAAAACAATATCCTTGTCACAAGGACAATTCCTACGCCCTGAATGGACCCTAACATTGAGAATAATTTATAAGAACACATGAAGATACCGGCTAAAAACGTAAATGCTGAGAGGCTGACGAAGATTATCTTAAAGGTTGAGTGCTTTTTGATAGAGCGGAGCTTGTTATTTAAAATAGCTATTTTTACCCTTATAGCGGGAGCAATACTGTTATACATCTTTGATATCCGTACGGTTCTCTTCCTCGGTTATCCTCAAGAATACATCTTCAAGCTTTCCCTTTATGCCGCTTATCCGGCTTAAGGTATCAAAAGTCCCCTCAGCAACCAGCCTGCCTTTATCTATGATGGCTATTCTATCCGCCAGCTCTTCAGCGAACGACAGCGTATGCGTGGAGACAAAAATTGTAACCCCCTTTTTTAACTTTGCCTTAAGTATATCTTTTACTGCGCGGGCGCTATGCGGGTCTAAGCCGACCATCGGTTCGTCAATTATAATAACCTTTGGATCGTGAATAAAGGCTGCCGTAAATATCAGCTTCTGCTTCATTCCATGCGAAAAATCCTCTATAAGATGGTTTTTGTAACCGGTTAGCCCCAACAGCTCAAAATACATGCTATATTCTTTTTCCAATTTCTTTCTTTCTATTCCATAAAGCTCCCCTATAAATTCGACAAATTCCTTTGCAGTGAGCTTCTCGTATAAGAACGGAAAATCGGGTATATAGCTGATGAGGCTGCGCGCCTCTATATAATCATCCTGGATATCGTAGCCGCCTATATATGCCCTGCCGCTTGTTGGTTTAATAAGCCCTGTGAGCATTTTTATAGTGGTTGTTTTTCCCGCTGCATTAGGCCCTAAAAACGCGAAAAACTCTCCCCTCTTTATCTCAAGGCTCAAATTATCAACCGCTATGAAATTGTTAAACTTTTTAGTAAGCTTTTCTATCCTTATCATTTTATTTTACCTCTAAAATTTTTACGTTTAGCTTTCCCAGGAGCCTCACAAGGTCGAGCTGTTTATCCAGGCCTCCCGAAAGAAACTCCACATGCGTAGCATCCGCAAAGTCCTGGCCTAAAGTAGGGTCCATGCTTATCCACTCACCTATATATACCTTGCACCAGGCATGGTAATAAAACCGCCCATCCACATGCACAACGCCGTAACAAACCTTTGTGGGGATACCTATTGCCCTTGAAAGTGCGGCAAATAAGAAGCTGTGCTCGTTACAGTCTCCCTCTTTTCTTTTTAACGTACCTAATGCATCAGGTATGCTTATGACGGGTTTTTTCTTTATATTCTTAAAAACCCAGTCTTTGATTCTTTGTACGGCAATGAGAGAATTTTTACTGTCTCCTGTTATATCCCTTGCAAGCCTTATAATCTCTTCGCTGTCCGACTGTATAAACTGGGAGGGTTGCATAAATTCCTCCAGCGCCTTAGCGGCAATAGGAAGCTTTATGGCGTCGGCCTTAGAAATTCTCTTTGTCTTTATCTCCAATGTTAATGGCGCCTTTGACAGTATAGTCTGTCTTTCATTTAAAAGCTTATAATCTGAGGCGTTTATTCCGTCCAGCCTTACCTTCATATACGATATATTTTCGGGTATATCTATGTTTCCTGAGGGCGTAATAGAAATAAGCGAGGCAACATCGCTTTGTGTTTCAAATAGATACCTCTGGTAAGTAATGGCCTTCTCCATCGGCTCTTTAACCATAACCCAGCCAAGAGGCGTCTCTTCTCTAAGTATTTCTCCGTCCTCAGATACCCAGGATTTTAACCTAAGCCCCTTATAATCCGCCTCAACAACATATGCCTTAACGGCCTTAAGCTGGTCCATAAAATCTACTTTATCCTTTACGGAAAGCTTCACCTTTTCAACTGTCAGGGTGAATGGCTCAAGAACATCTATTATATAGGATTTCCCAGGAGAGAGTTTTCCAAGAAAATCTAAAGGCGTGAGTATACTCGCTATGAAGATATCCTCAGGTACTAAAACTTCTTTTTTGGTAACGCTATCAGCACTCATAATTTTCAGGCTGATAAGATTCTTTTTAAGCAGCTCTCCTTCGATTTTCATCAGCTGCGCTGCTGTCTTTAAATCAATTTTAAAATTTCTGAGATTATAATTCGTATCTATAAGCGCGCTTCCCTTAAAAAACACCTTTTGGCTTGAGCCAAACAGGAATATATACATCTCCGTCTCATTCTTTACCTGATAGCCGGAAAAACCCTTCTCTTCGTAAGCATTAACAGTGGTATTTGAAAAACCCACCTTCTTATCATTTAGATAAATACCCATCCAGTGGTCTCTCAAAAGAAGCTCTTTTGGAAGAAAATGCCTGTATGAGATGATATTCTGGGATCTGGTAATAGGATATACCTCTCTATCAATAAGCATAAGCAAAAGCACAATCCATAAAGTAAGGATTCCGATATTGAGGAGCCTAAGAAAAATTCTCTTATACATCAGTTATTGTACTTCTTAAGCACTCCGTCTTGAAACTTAAGGTAGGCGGGCTTTTCCCTGTTCTTGTAGTATACCAGGGTTTCTGTCATTCCGTTTTTATCCTGTGTCCTCTGTATTGAATCAGGCGATCCCCAGCTGGCTATCACCTGCTCTCTTGTCATCCCTGAAGCTATAGTTTTATTTTTAACACTTAAACCGTAATCCATTCTGCTTTTTGGTTTAGCCAAAAAATAAACGCTGAACGCTATTACAGAAATAATTACCCCTATAAGAAGGATTCTAAGGTTTTTCATTTGGTTTGCTATATGCTATAGTGCATTGTCTATTAAAAAGAGTTATCATATTAAATTCAAATATCAAAAATTAAATACCAAAATGACATAACCAAGTTCAATAATGAAGTGCAACACTTAGGATAATCATGTATCCTAGGTGTTATGAAAAATAAAAACTATAAACAGCTCTCCTGCGAAGAGAGA
>JAGVOB010000008.1 GCA_020052955.1 Candidatus Omnitrophota bacterium
TGGATTGAGGGAATCTGTCAATATATTGCGGGATAGTGTAACGGTAGCACGGTGGGTTTTGGTCCCACTAATCATGGTTCGAATCCATGTCCCGCAGCTTCGTATTAGCCTTAATTTGATATAATCTGCATATGGACAAAATAATTATTAGAAAAGCAAAAATTGAAGAATTGGAAATTGTGCAAAAGTTAAATCACGAATTATTTCTGCACGATGAAGAATATGACCCAATGCTTAATATGAATTGGCCGTTTGAAAAAGCTGGAGAAACATATTTTAGAAATAAAATTACAGAGAAAACAGGAGTTTGTTTTGTTGCGGTAATCAATAATGAAATAGTTGGTTATATGGCAGGAGGTATGGCTAAAACTTATCCATATAGAAAAATAAAAAAACAATCAGAGCTTGAAAATATCCTCGTAAAAGAAGAATACAGAGGTAAAAAAATTGGGGAATTGCTATTTAAGGAATTCATAAAATGGAGCAAAGCTAAAAAAGCTGAGCGAATAAAAGTAAGCACATCATTTGACAATGCAGGAGCTGTAAAGTTTTATAAAAGGGTTGGTTTTATCCCTTACGCTACCGAATTAGAATACGACCTTAAATAAAAAGTTCCCACATAGTCAACTAGTGCCAGCATTTTAGCCTCAAAATGACATTTTCAACTTATGTGATATGATTGTAGTTATTAATGGTGCTCCAGGTACAGGAAAAACAGTAACTGCTAAATTATTATTTGAATCAACAGCAAAAAGCGCTTTAATAGACGGAGATTGGCTCCTTGCTACTAATCCACATAGCCATAGTGAAAATAGTCAACTTAGATACAAGAATATTGCAACTATTGCGATAAATTATCATGAAAACGGATTTACTAATGTATTTATTTCTTTTGCTTATGTTAGACCTGAAGATTTATCTGAACAAAGCGATCTACTAAAAATGCATTACGGAAAAATACCTTTAGGGAAATTAGCAAAAATGTTAAACACAACAGAGAGTGGTGTTCAACATAAGGCGAGTAGGCTTAATTTGAAAATGCAATATAATTTAGAAAATAAGAAGATTGATAGTTGGAAAACATGCAATGATTTTGATAATTATGAAATATCAAGAAATGGAATAATTAGGAACAAATCAACAAATAGAACTATAAAATCAGTTCTGAAAAATGGGTATTATGGGGTTAGATTAAATAAAAATGGTCACACTTATTTTAAATCAGTGCATAGATTAACAGCTGTAACTTATCTAGGGTCTATAGAAGGTATGGAAGTGAATCATATGGATAGTAATCCATTAAATAACAATTTAAATAATTTAGAGATATTAACTAAGGAGCTACATAGAGTTCATTCAAAATCGCTTAAAAAGTATGTTGGAGAGAAAGTTAATACAGCGAAATTAACTGAAGAAGATGTAAAAGAGATCAGAAAGCTTGCCGAGGAAGGCTTAACTCAAAGGGAAATTGCAAAAAGATATAAGTTATATCATTCCACAGTGGGTAGAATTATTCGTAGAGAGAGTTGGAATCATATAGATTAATCAATTAGAATCTTCTGTATTTATTTGCCATTCTGTTGATTTTAATATTAAACCTGCTACTGTATTTAGTTCATCAAGGGGAATCACATGTTTTACTCCAGTTGTAGGATATTCAAATTCTTTACTCTTATAATATAAATTAATTGCTTTTATAATTTCTATAGATTTATTGTCCAGCTTATATGTGAAATTAGATTCAAGCTCTGTATAAATACCTGTTAAATCATGACCAAGACTTCTTAAATCTGACAACGAATATTTTTTATATCTCAAGTAAGCTTTAAGCGATAATTCAATTGAATGAGCAAGAAGATAGAATTTAACATGAAAGAGATTTGTAGTATTGTTATTATTTTTTGTTAAAATCTGAAATGCTTTTATATATTCCTCAGACATTCTTAAGATATCAAAATAGTTTGTCCTTTCTTCCTTGTTCATTTTTTCTTAAAAGAATTATAGCACTTGACTTATTTAATTTAAAAAGTCTATATTTTACTTAGGTGTTTTTGGCAGAAATAGAGGCTAAAAACAGGGGATGGCTTAGACATACCAGCCTCATTCTACCCCATAGTTGACAATGGATTGCTTTGTGATAGAATCTAGGACATGACTGAAAGACCAGCTCCCGATAATGGGGTTGCTATGCAAGAAATAGCTAGAGAAAGAAGAAAACAGTTAAGAACATTAGGGGTAATTCCTAATCAAAGAGAAAAAATAGAGGGAGAGATAATTTCTCCTGCCTTGGTAAATATCACTAGCCTATTTAGCCAAATGGTTACAGAAACAGGAGTTTTGGGAATAGAATATGGATCATGGGTTCAATTAGTTGATGGAGAGTTAAAATTAGGCAATTTAATAGTAGGAAAAGAAAATAGCTTGAAAATGGTGGACACTAACGATTCCCCTAGCGGTAATGTTGTTGGAGGGATACATTATCATCCTAATCATGGAGCTGTGGAATTTAGCTTAAAAGATTTGTTTATTTTTGCGGTTCCAGTTGAAATAAGCAATACTCAGTTTAGCATTGTTATAGGAGCAGATAATCAAGCTCAGCTTGCAATTAAATTTGGCTCAGAGAGCGGTGCAGGAATGATATTTCCTTATCTAATGAGGGAATTAAGGTTTGATGCTATAAAAGAGGTTCAAAAACAAATTCCTTTTAAGCATGTGAGCTTAGACAGAATTCCCTTTGTAGAAATGTATGCTAATATAACTGGAAAAACAGATTATATGGGGAAACCAAAAGACGGAACTAGTTCAGAAACTAGAGACAGGTTAATTGAAGAGGCTTTTTCAAGGCAATTTTTAAATCACTTCGGTATTCTGATCTACGAAGGTGAAATAGGTTTCCCAAAATTTACAAGGAAGAAATAAAACATGCGAGCCTTTAGATAATTTAGAAATAAATAATTGAATAAGTTACGAAACATATTCGACATTTCGTAACTATGGATCATTACGCCAAAGCATACTCAATCTTTAGTAGAATCAGAGGACTTGAGGAGGTGAA
>JAGVOB010000198.1 GCA_020052955.1 Candidatus Omnitrophota bacterium
TCCTCCTTTCATTTTGGTTTTACTGCTTGTTTATGAAAGGATACACCCTTTTTTATTGCTGTTACATCAGGAATTTACACAATATATTTTACGTTACCATGGAAAAAAATAAGTTTAAATCCGTCATTAAGCAATATTTAAGTGAGTCTTTAAACAGCGGGTTAAATATATACGGCGCTAAGCGCTCAAGGCGTGGTTTTCCTGCGAAGGCGGGTAAGCTTATCTTTTCTTAGATATCTTCCCTATTTTATCCTGAAGCGTTCCCATAGGGCAAATCATACACCAGCCTCTGTGCTTCATTGATACCCCTAATAAAATTGAGATAATAGTTGTTATAGTGCACATTATGACAAAAACGAAGCCTATGGCGAGCAGGCTACCTCCTGTGCGAGAGATGCGGAATATCAAAAAACTCATTAAAAATATAAATATTAACCAGCGAAACCACTGTTTTGTAAACAACCTGGGGAGGGATCTATTCAGGCTTAACCTCGAAATAATAATGTCCAAAAATGCCCCTCTTGGGCACAGATTCCAGCACCAATAGCGGCCTTTAAAATAAGCCAGGGTTATAAAGAAGGACATCATTGCAACTACTAAATATCCTAATATAGGATAAAACAACCCTCCTATAGTAATAAGCGGAAGAAGCCAAATCATTGCTATCTGTGTTTTTTTGTGCTTCATGATTTAATAAACTACCTCGCAGCAAGTACGGGGAATTAATTCCTCATCCCGCCAAAAACGGGATTCAATATCCATTGGTTCTCAAATTATTTCCTCATACTCTCCCATACAAAAATAATAAGTTTTCCCAATAGCCATATAGCAAAGATGACAAACAACATCACAACTAAGATACGTATAAACCATACCAATACTACCAGTACAGGGAAAAGTAGAATACCTATGCCGACGAATATGGCCACAGCTATTAAAAATATGAACCCAGCTAAAAATGCTTTTATATCTTACTCCTGTTTTTAAAAAATCTCCTTATCTGGTATAATCCTGCCTGTTAAATATAATCTACTATGCCTGAAAATATCGCTGTGTATAATCTACTAAACCCGCATGGCAGATTTATTATATCCAACCCTTCTTTAGCCAATATTGATATTCCTCCTCCCACTCGTTCTTCATAGCCTTTATGAGCACGCCAAAATGTCTTTTACCCTGCTCGATGGCCTCAGTCTGATCGGGATAAATTCTTTTTTCTCTGATATCTGAGGTAAACTTATTACCCAGATTAGAAGCCTCATTGATCTTCTCGCTAACGGATTGCATACCGGAAGATACACCTCCCGAATACTGCGCCCCGCAGGTATGGGCATAATATTTTATATACTCTAAGACGCTTCTATCCTGACCGCTTCCCGAAGTAGCGACGCCAGCGATATATTTACCCAAAAGCCTTTTACAGTGGATAAAATGGCTCGAGCGTTCAAGAAGCGCCTTCATCGATGCGGTGATCTGATTTATATAGTTAGGCGAGGCCAATATTATCCCATCCGCCTCTAGCATCTTGTTTAAAACCATTAGAACATCATCATCTACATGACATGCAAGTATCTTTTTGTGGCAATTTTCACAGCAATGACAAAACTTAATCCTTAAATCGCAAAGATGGATTATCTCTGACTTCACATTTTTACCTTCTGAGCATCCCCTCAGAAACTCTTTTGCTAACAGAAGGGTTTGGCTCTTCTCCCTGCGGGGGCTTGAGGATATAAGCAGTATTTTCATTTTTTAAACTCCTTAGAATTCTCTTTAGCCTACCTGTAGATATATCAGGCAGAAGCTATTTTGTCATATGCTTCAAAAGTCACTTCTCTTATACTACGCATTCTGCGATTCTTTCCTACGTATTACTTGAACAATAAAAAGATATGCTTATTCCCATTATACAAATATTACTGCCCGAAACCACCCAGCTTATTTCCTATCTCTTTCTTCGCCTCGCCTACAACGCTCTCCGCTTTGGAAACAAACATACTCCTTGCTTTATTAAGCAAATCCTTTGCCTTCTGATATTCCTGGTCCAGATTTGTCAGGATATGCTGAGTTATACTAATCGTTTCCTTAAATTTATCTGAATTATAGAACTCTTCTGCCTTTGTTATTAAATAAGCTACCTTTTCTTTTACCGTAGACAGAGTTTTAGAAACTTCTATTGCATCGTTGCTTGTCAGGATTTCAGCAACCTTTGCAGTCCCTTCCTGTAGCGCTACATTAGTGGCATCCATAACCTTTTTGGTTTGGGTTTTAACCGTTCCTGCGGCCCCTTCTTCTAAAGTAATACCGGTGGTTCCTTCTGTAACTTTAGCAGTCTCCCTCAACTCTTCAGGCTGCTTGGCCTGCTCTTTCTTCCCGCATCCTGTCAGCGCTAAACCGATAAATAATACCCCTGCCATAACAACAAATAAAAAACTCTTCATGGCTATCGCCTCCCTTTAAGTTATATTGCCCTTTACTATTTTTACCCCCTTAAAATAATACTAAATCTCAAAAGCTTTAAGTGATCAACTAACAGTTTTGTGAGCCTGTTGTTCTCTTATTCTGCGGAAAGTTTTTTCTTAAACTCTCTCCATGGGAATCTTGTGCCGGGGCATTCGGTAGCCGCTCCATAGACCTGTCCATGGCCCATGATATTAGAAAGGGGTACCTTGTAATATCTTTTTAGTTCCCTTACCAGATAAACAAGCGACTCCATCTGTTTTTCGGATAAATCTTCTTTGCTGAAATTACCTACAAGACAAACCCCTATTCCCATATGATTCATACCGCCTGCCTTGCAGTGTGCGCCATTCTGCTGTTTAATCCACCTTGGCGTTGCTTCAAGCTGCCCGTCTTCTTTACCCCTTGTGCCGTTATCTATCAAAAAATGATACCCTACACCTCTTTCAAAACCCCTCTTTTTATGAAGCCCGTCTATGGAATATGAGCTTCCTATATCCGTTGCGCTATGGTGTATGATGATATATTTCCACTTGTTGGAAGGATATAAGGTAACTATCGGCCTGAGAGGTGCTGCATATGGAATAATAAGCCTCTGGCCTTTTTCTAGTATAGTACTTGGCAGATTATTTTCCTTCATAATATTTTCTATAGATACATTATACATCTTGCTCAAACGCCAAAGGGTCTCGCCGGGCGCTACCTCGTGACATACGTTTTGTCTTATTAATGGGCCTTGCGGCAACAAATAGATATTCTCAATGGTGGGTTCTATTATTTTAGGGGGTGTTGTTGCACAGGAGGAAAGAAGAAATATTAACTGTAAGGATAATATTATTTTTACAAATTTTTTGGGCATTATGCGAGATATAAGTTACTACAGCAAGTCACGTCACTTACACTTATGACTTAAAACTTGAGAGTGTTGAAAAAGCCTTTCTTTTCAACACTCTCATATCGGAAGACTGCGTCAAATAAAGGTTTTGCAACAGTCTCAACTTACGACATTGTTATATCCGTCAAAATACGTGGCGGATATAAGTCATTACAATGAGTTACTTCAACAAATTTGGCTATATCCCTCGAAATGCGTCTCGGGACAAATTTCACCAAAAAACGGTGAAATTTGGTAGCGGCGACTGGATTCCTGTCCGCCATGTAGTGTGGAGGATGAACCAGTACTTTAATTATAAAGCCGTTATTTTTTACTTCAAACTCTGTTATATCCCGCACAAACATTGCGGGATATAAGTCATTGTAGTGAGTTACATTGGTTAAAACTGCCTCTCTAACTCACACAATGCTAATAGTAGCGGCGACTGGATTTGAACCAGTGACATAGCGGGTATGAGCCGCTCGCTCTGCCAGGCTGAGCTACGCCGCCATATATTTAAATTTTTCCCTTATAAAATATCTTTGTCATTCTTTTATTTAATTATCAAAAGGTTAAGGTTTAGGTTGAGGTTAAGATTTCTTACTCAACCTTATCCTCAGCCTTAACCTATAGTAACACCTCATTCATACTGCCTGTCCTATAACCCTCTAAATCAATTGTCACATATCTAAAACCGAATTTCTTAAACTCTCTCACAATCTTTTTTCTCATTTCACAGCTCAAAAATTTATTTATTTCATCCTTACGAACTTCTATCCGTGCTATATTACCATGATACCTCACTCTTATCCAGAAAAAACCTAACCGCTTTAAATACTCCTCCGCCCTCTCTACAATTTTTAATTTTTCTTCAGTTATCCTTGAATAATACGGAAACCTTGAGGCCAGGCATGCCATAGCGGGCTTTGAATAAGTAGGCAACCCTAATTTTCTTGAAAACCTCCTTATATCCTCCTTTGTCAGCCCCGCCTCAAGAAGCGGCCTTCTTATCCCGAATTCCATCTCCGCTTTTTGCCCCGGCCTGAAATCGCTTCTATCTGAATAATTTGTCCCGTCTGCTATATAATTAAATCCCAATTTCTTCCTGATAACATCTATCTTCTTAAACAATTCACTCTTACACCAATAGCACCTATTGGGAGGATTATCGGAAAAATCTTTAATCTTTAATTCAGAGGTTGGTATTATAATGTGCTTTACGCCTATTAACCTTGCCAGGTTTTTAGCTTCTTTTAATTCAGATTTCGGATATGTCTCTGAGCGAGCAGTAACAGCAATTACCTTGTCATCTAAAGTATCCTTTGCCATTTTTAGAAGAAAGGTGCTGTCAACCCCGCCTGAAAACGCAACCACAACAGATTTCATTTTTGTTAAAATATCTCTTAATCCTTTAAATTTTACATTTTTCATTTTAAATTTTTAATTTATTTTATCCATCCCCCACCCAATACTATATCTCTCTTATAAAATACCACCGCCTGTCCCGGCGTAATAGCGCACTGTTCTTTTAAAAAATCCACTCTCCAGTTGCCATCTTTCGCCTTTGAAACAACGGCTTCTGATTTTTTATGATTATATCTTATCTTTGCTAGAACCTGCATCTTATTTTTTGGCTCTTTTATACTGACCCAATTTACACAACCAGCATAAAAAGTTTTTCTGTTTAAGTCTTCTCTGTCTCCTAAAAAAATGGTGTTAGCATCCTTGTCTATCTTTATCACATAGAGACTCTTATGATGCCCTAATCCCAGACCCTTCCTCTGACCTATCGTATAGAAACATATCCCCTTATGAGTACCTATAACGGCATCTCTATAAATAAAATCTCCAGGTTTTATATTATCCCTCAGCCGCTCTTTCAGAAAATCCTTATAATCACCTAAGACAAAACATATCTCCTGGCTATCCGGTTTATTATGAACCCTTAAACCTATCCTTTTGGCAAGCGTTCTTACCTGCGACTTCCTGTAATCTCCTAAGGGAAAAATACTCCTTGATAATTGCTCCTGTGTAAGAGGAAAAAGTACATAGGATTGGTCTTTTGTTTTATCAAGCGCCTCTTTCATCCGAAATCTATTCGGTCTTTTATCAAAAGTTCTCCTCGCATAATGGCCTGTCGCTATATAATCAAAACCTAGCGCCCTTGCCCTCTTTAAAAAAACTCCAAATTTTATCTTTTCATTACATATTATGCATGGGTTTGGCGTAACGCCACTTGAATACTGCTTTACAAAATACGATATTACCTCTTTCCCAAACTCTCTGGTTAAGTTTAAAACGTAGAACGGTATACTAAGACGCCTGCATACGGAGCGCGCATCCTCTATAGACCTTAGCGAACAACACGCCTTTGGCGGCTGCTTACCGCATAACTCTTTGGGCCATATCTTCATTGTAGCGCCCGCCACCTCGTATCCTTTTTCTTTCAAAAGATACGCCGCGACCGAGCTATCCACTCCCCCGCTCATCGCAACCAAAACCCGCTTTTTCATATTATTACGCTACTATTCATTCTTAAATAAAATTTTTCCAGACATTTCTTTTGGTTTTTTAATACTAAATAAATCCAATATAGTCGGGACAATATCTAAAATAGATGGTTCTTTTAACTCTACTTTTTTATTAATAAATATAACCCCCGGAACTAAACTGGAATCGATTAGATGATCGCCGCTCCATTTTCTTCTGTTGTCTTCAATAAGCACAGAAGGCGCTCCGCCAAGAGCAGTCTGCCAGGATGCGCGAAAACCTTTGTTAAAACCTACGAATAGATCAGGAGCATCTTTTATATAGGAGCCCTGAAATATTTCCTCATTTGTATATACATTTTTCACAACCATTTCTCCTGTTTTAGTATCCTTTAGTTTCGCTAACCCCGTAGAAATAGCCTGCTTTAAACTCTTAGCTTCATCTCCACTTACAATTCCATAATGCTCCCTTCCAATTCTATTTAAATAAATTCCTCCAAATCCTAAAGCATAAGCTTTAGTCTTAGACCAGTCTACTTCTCCAAAAAATTCCTTGCTCTCTTTTGCGCCTTCTTTAAAAAAAAGATAACCATTTTCCAAAAGCCAGCGATTTAAATGAACACTTCTTCTAAAATTACTAAATCCATGGTCAGATAAAACAATTAAAATTGTATCCTCATCCAACTCTTTCAGAATGTTTCCTAAAATATTATCTAATTTTTCATAATATTTAAAAATTGTATCTTTATACTGAGAATTTTTTTCATAGAGAACGTGTTTTGTATCCAGATACCGCCAAAACATATGTTGAACCATATCTAAAGTTTCAAAATAGAAAAAGAAAGCGCCTTTTTTAAATCGTTTTAATTCTTCATTTAAAATATTCTCATTCTCCCTCAAAATTTCATCTGTAAGTTCTAAGAAAGCTTTCTCTCCTAATCTATCCTCAGTTAAAGCCCATGTATCATGAGGCATACCCTGAGTATAATAAAAACCTATTTTTTTTGCCAATTGCCTGCTGAAACTTTTAGGATAAGAAATTGGAAAAATTGGCTTTTGAGGGTCAAAATTTATTGGACTGCAATATAATTCAAACTCCGGCTTAACTGATTTTAAATAGAACCTGGCTATACCATAAACTTTTTTAAAGGGGCTTATCTTAAATGAAACCTTCTGCCAGGAACTCCAACCACCTTCTTTAAGTGAAAAATGACTTCTTTGTAATTCAAAAGATGCGCTGTTTTTTTTAGGAGAGATAAAAATTTTTAAGGGAACTGAGCTTTCAGTACACAAATCACCATTAGCTACTCTTGGCCCATATAATTTTGATTCAATTATATTATCGTTTGGTTCAACATGAATAACCCTGCCTATAGTATCTTTATCTTCATCACTCAGCGGTTTTGTTGTATAAAAAGTAAATTTACCCATAGTTCCTAAGATATCCGGAACCCCCATTCCAGAAAGCATCCTGCCAAAAACTCTCTCAGGTGGAAATGTATTGGGACAGAAATATATATATGAGGGCACATTATTTTTGGAAAAAATGCTCCAGAACGATTTGCCTTTTCTTCGGCTCTTAATTTTCATTTTTCCCATAACAGTAGAAACTTCATTTAAACTCAAATAAGGTAAATAATCCTGTGGACTGCGCATGATAAAATCAAATATGCCGTGGTCTCCGGGATTTAGGCCTGTGGCAAAACTTGACCATACCACAACTGTTTCAGTCGGAACTACAGTTTTAAGAGTTGAATATGAGCCTGTTGTTTTTAAATAGGAAAAATTTGGCATCTTTCCTTCTTTTATAAGTTGCTCAGTAATCACAGGATCCATCCCGTCAATTCCCAATACAAACACCTTCTTTTTATTTTCTCTCTTATACATCATCAACCCTCCGATAATAAAAATCATAAGTAAAATAAAGAAAAGCCAAAAAAATTTCTTTAAACATTTTAAAAAATATCTAAAGAAAAAAAGAAAAAATCCAAAAAAACCTACTATTAGACTCCATAAGAAAAATGTATTTTGTACAAATACAAACCCTGAACCCGGATCAATGTACGCAAATATTTCTACCATTAAAAATATCAAATAATAATTCCCACAGCACAAATCTCGCTGTCATTATTTTGAAGGACAAATCTACCCAAACTATTAAATCCTTTATATTTTTCTGTTGTTACAGGGATATCTGTGAGTATAACTACTTCAGCAATATTGGTCTTGTCTAAAATATCTTGGCTATTTTTTTTCTCTAATGTTGCAATATCCCAGATGCTGTTAACATTTATAATCTGAGCGGAACTCTCCTGAGTAACGCATCGAAATCTTAACTCTTCTTCTGGATTAAGTTTATTAACGCAGAAGATTTTAGCTGAAATCTCTCTGCTTACGCTGGGCAGTTTAGTTTTACAAATAATTTGACCTCGCTTTAAACCATCCATATCATCTAATACAATACCTATGCTCATTGGCGCTTTGGCAATAAACTTATTTTGATTAAATAATTTCAACCTTTTTACCTTATTTACTCTGTTTAAGGGTAGAATTTTTATTCTCTCGCCTTTTCTTATTTTACCCGAGATAATTTTCCCTACTGCTACTTTTTCTTTATCAATATTATATATATCCTGTATAGGAAAACGAAAAACATCGCTATTCAATCCCTTAAAAGAGCCATTTAATGCCTCAATAAGTGATAACCCTTTGTACCATATCATCTCTTTTGATTTCTTAATGAGATTATCTCCTTGCCTTGCAGATACAGGAATAAAATATTTATATCGGATGCCGATATTTTTAAAAAACTCCGCTATCCTTTCTTCCGTATGCCTAAAAACATCTTCATTAAAATTAACTAAATCCATTTTGTTTAAAACTACAATAATATTTTCTATGTCTAAAAATTTCAGAATAGAGAGGTGCCTTTTAGTCTGTTCTTCTATAGTGCTTTGTACGTCTATAACTAGTATAGCCATATCTGCATAAGAGCTACCGCAGAGCATATTTTTAAGCAGTTCCTGATGTCCCGGCACATCAATAAATATAAATCGCTTTCCTTTTTTAGTTTTACAGAAAGCTTGAGTCGTTTCTATAGTTAACTTAGATTTTCTTTCTTCCTCAAAACTATCTAATAAATAGGCAAATTCAAAATCACCGGTTATCCTTTGACTAACATCTTTGATTTCCTCAATTGCTGCATCGGCGATTGAGCCTGTATCATATAAAAACCTGCCTATTAAAGTAGATTTTCCTGAATCAACATCACCTGTTACTGCTATGTTTAAATAATCCTGCATTATTACATATACCCCAATGATCTTAATTTCTGCATCATATATTCTTTCTCTTTATCCTGTGCGCGTCCTGACCGTTCCGAAACTCTGGAATTTTGGATTTCCTCGATAATCCTGTCTATGCTATTTGCAGATGATTCTATCGGCTGGCAGCAGCACTCACATCCAATACTGCGGTATCTTCTTCTTTTTTTGGCAAAATAAAGGTTTACGCTGGGTAATTTTTCTTTCTTTATATATCTCCATATATCTATCTCACTCCAATGGAGTAAGGGATGAATTCTAATATGTGTTCCGGATTCTTCTTTTGTGTTATAATACTCCGACCACATCTCTAAAGGCTGGTTTTGATAATCCCATTTAAATTCTTTATCCCTTAAAGAAAAATATCTTTCCTTTGCTCTGATTGAATGTTCATCCCTTCTAATCGCCACTAGCAACGCTCTCAGTCTATATTTTTCTATAACCTGTTTTAATGCTTCGGTTTTTAATGCAGTACAACAATTAAACCTTCCTTTTTTAGGTGACATATCTTTTTTTAATGCCATATCATTCTTGGTAATAATTAAATTTAACTTCCAGCACTTAACATATTTATCTCTAAATTCATAAATCTGCTTAAATTTGAAGGTTGTATCTATGTGAATAACTGGTATGGGAACTTTTCCGAAAAATGCCTTTCTTGCCAGATGCACTAAAGTAGTTGAATCCTTGCCCATACTCCATAAAATTACCAACTTATTTTTATATTTCCAGTATGCTTCTCTTATTATATAAACACTTCTACTTTCTAGCTCATCTAAATACGAATAATCACTCATATTCTTCCCATAGGTTTTTATAATATCACCTAGGCATTTTTATTTCAATTCGAATTTTGTTCAAAATAACTCTCTTTCCCTTTTTTATGGTATAGGAAAGTATAAGACCCTTCCTTTAGTCCCTTCCTTTAAGTTGTATCAGGAAGGACTATCCTTTCTGGATTAAAGGTATAGGAAGGTCTATCCCTCTGGATAAAACACTTTCCTAACTACTGAAAATCGCACATTGGAGTTATCGCCGAAGGCGATTTTCTTGTTTTTTTTATATGGTAGATATAAAGTTTATTTAGTATAATTTATCTATGTTGATCAAACATTTAATATGGTATTCTTTTCTATGTTTAATTACGGTCAGGCCATTTATAAACAGCTGGGCTTACCCGGATATAGATTTGATTTGGAATCTCCTATGCTCCTTAAACACTCTGGTCCTTCTATTCACAGAAAAAAATGCCAAGTTAAAACCATCCATTATGATACCGCTTGTCTTGTTTCTATTAGCAATGACTGTATCCGGCTACCGCTCGCTTGATCCATCTTCGGCTTTAAAGCAGATTTATGAATTCTTCAATGCGATTCTGATATTCTGGCTTACTGTTAATCTGGACGATAAGAAAAAGAAAGTTCTTATATTTACAATATTTATCCCATCCATTTTAATTGCCATCTATGCCTTAGACCAGTACTTTATAGGCTTTAAATACGCTCTTAACCGTCTTAAATTAGTATCCCCTGACTATCAATTCGCCCAGAGGACAATCCTTTCAAAGCGGGTATTTGCCACCTTTTTATCTCCTGATATGCTGGCAGGATACCTCATACTACTTATCCCAATTAATATAGCCCTCTTGATACAAAATTTTAAAAACAAGAAAAGAGCAATTTTATTAAGCATATATCTTTTTATGCTATGCATCACATTAATCCTTACAAAGTCTCTCGGTGGCTGGATAAGCCTGCTTATCTGTCTAGCACTATTTACATATTTATTATCAAAGACGAAAAGATTTTATTCCTATGACTATCTAATTCTGTCTATTATATTAGCTGCTGTATCCATAATTATTCTTACGAGCCGATGGCAGTTCTTCTTTGACCTTAAAAACCCCCATAATTCAATAGTGCAGAGGTATTACTGCTATAAGACCAGCTTAGAAATAATATCAAATCATCCCTTAGGCGGGATAGGGCTTGGAAATTTCAGGCATTACTATCAAAGGTATAAGCCGGATGGGGCTCTATTTGCAGGATTTTCACACAATTCTTACCTTCAGCTCTGGGCCGAGGCAGGATTTTTTGGAATAGCCTTTTTTTTCTGGTTTGTTATTGTGGTTATTTACGACTCTTCAAAACGGCTTAAGAAAAACAAGAACGTCATTTATCTTGGATTATGCATAGCCTCTATCTCATTTCTAATACATAACACCCTTGATAGTACCTTTTTCCTCGCGGAGGTATCTTATCTATGGTGGATAATTCTTGGTTTTACTAATTAATATCTTTTAACCTTTCTAGCCATGGTTGTATAAACAAAATTTAACTTTCAAGCTGTTCTATTTTTTTCTTTAACATTTCTCTTCTTTGTATAGAATATGAAGAAGCTGTCTCAAGAAATTTTTTATAATAATATACCGCTTTATCCTTATTGTTAATTTTTTCATAAAGTTCTCCTAATATAACAAATACGTATTGAGTATAATCTAACACTTTCTCAAACTCGGAGATAGCGCTTTCATAATTTTTATTTAAGCTATAACTATATCCTTTAAAATAATGCCGTTCATTTTCAAAGGAGGTCGCTTTACTTGCCTTTTCGCATACCATTATGGCCTCATTTATTTTCCCTGCTTTTTCATAAATACATACTAACAATTCATAACCTCCTGCATTATCAGGGTTGAGTTCAATCTCTTTCTCAAGCTCAGCTATAGCCTCATCGAACATTCCCTTCATCAAGTAAGTGCGGCCTAATTGTAAATGTATATCTTTAAAA
>JAGVOB010000092.1 GCA_020052955.1 Candidatus Omnitrophota bacterium
AACCTCCTTCCAGAGGCTATATTCTCTGGTAACATCAATTATGAGTCAACGATACCTTATGGAATTATTTTGGGTAACATTTAATGTGAGTCAATTCGGGCATGCCCGTGGGGTTGTTTTCTATAAGGACTGATGGTATAATTACAAAAATATGCTGCACATACCTAAAAGTTATATGATGTCTCGGCGGTTTTGCGCCGTTATTTTTATACTGCCGCTTCTTTTTATTCCATTTTTGTCTGCCTATGGCGATTCCGTACCCTGGGATGAAAAATACAGTGACGAGGTTTATACCTATCTTTTAATAGAGCGTACCATTGAGATTAAACGGGATTGGTCGTCTCAGGAGACAACGCGAATAATCTGCAGGGTGCAGAAGGAGGGCGCAAAGTCCCTGGGAGAAATTCCGATTGATTATGACAGGAGCTTTCAGGAGTTGAAAAATATAAAAGCAGTTATCACAACGCCGGATGGCAGGAAATTAAGCTATAAATCAATTCAGGACCTTAACCCCTATTCCGGAGAGCCCCTTTATTCTGATAGCCGTACAAAGGTTATTACGATGCCCAACGTCGTACCCGGAAGTATCATTGACTGGAGGGTAACCACTGTGACTAAAAAACCAATAATAAAGGATACCTTCTGGGATATTTTAGATTTTACAAGCGAGACCCCCGTAAAATCCTTCACATATAAGCTTATTGTTTACAAGAACATGCCGATTAAAATAATGAATCATAATATGGACTTTGAACCCAATATAGAAGCTCATGGAGATAAAATAGTGTATACCTGGAAGGGGTCTTTAGATAAATTCGAACCAGAAGAATATATGCCTGCCTACGACGAATTCAGTAAGTATACCATGATATCCAATATAAAGGATTGGAAGGATATAGCAGCCTGGTATTGGGTATTGGTAAGTGAGAACCTCAAGGTATCCGAGCAGATAAAGAAAATAGTTTCAGAGCTTATTAGGGATAAGGAGGAACAGGAAGATAAAGTTCAGGCTATAATAGAGTATATACAGGAGAATTTTCGCTATGTCTCAATGAGCTTCGGATACCATCGCTATGAGCCGCACCCTTCTAATGAGGTTTTTAACAATAAATACGGCGACTGCAAGGACCAGACGCTGGTTTTTATGGCGATGCTAAAGGAGGCGGGTATAGCATCCTATCCGGTGCTTTACTGCGATGAAGACGCGGGCAACCCAAAAGATAAACTGCCTATGCCTGCGTATTTCAATCACGCTATTTTAGGCATAGATTTAAGCGGCAAAATTTACTATACGGATATATTGCAGAAGGGCTACCTTTTAAGCGAAGTCCCGTCAAGCCTTGAAGATGGCTATATTTTTGCAGTAAATGATAAGGATGGATTTTTCGGCCAGTTACCCGCGTTAGATGAATCGGAAAAAATGACCACCAAAGAGACTAAAATTGACATAAGAGAAGATGGTTCGGCGCTGGTTGAGCAGGTCTCTATATGGCCGAAAGATACTTCTATAAGCTTTAGGCGAAAGTGGAAGAATATGACGGATAAAGAGAAGCAGGAATTTTTTGAGAGCCTCGATGAAGCCCATACAGCAGGAGGAAAGATGCTTGAGAGGAAGTGGGAAAATATAGATACGGAATACAAAAATATAAAAAGCATCATAAAATATGAAAATCCCCGCTGGACTGTGGTTATGGGAGAATTTATGATATTCGGCGGAGCTGATTATGAACGGAATACAACGTTTTCCAAAGAGAAGAGAAATTATCCGATTATGATACGCTCAAATTCTCTCGATAAGGAGACCTTTAGGTATCTTATACCGACGGGTTTTGAACTTGTAAACCTTCCCAGGGATATTCACCTGAAGACAGAATTCGCCGAGTTTTCCAGGACCTTCAAAAGCGAGGGGGGAGAAATAACCGAAACAGAGGTTAAAAGGTATAAAAGGGCGCTTTTACCTGCCTCAGAATATGGCAAGGTCAAAACCTTCTATAATAATTTATCGCAGCTTACGAAAGAGAAGATTATTATAAAAAGGAAGGGACAATAGCGATTCTCAAACCGACTGCGACTAGTAAAGTCCAGCCAACATAAAAAGGAGGTTATATGCCGTATGATAGCAGTTTAGATGAAAAGGTGTTTTCGAAATCCTGGGATGCAAAAGACGGAAGAATTACCGTAAGTATATATTCCTATAACAACGGCCCGAAAAAGCTGCAGATATCAAGGGAGAATAACGATCCGGAGGGTAATCCCCGCTTTGCTAAACTGGGAAGGTTGACAAAAGAAGAGATTGAGGCTATTCTTCCCTTAATCCAAGAAGCCTTAACCCATATGTAAACCCCGCTAGAGAAATTCGTCCTCTAAAGGGGTTTACTGCTTGCGGCGGCTTCTTCGCCAACGCTAGCTTCAAGTGAATTTCTCTAATCCCGTCACCAGAGTGGGTGAATGGCGGATCGGGACGTCGCCCCAAGATGGGCGTGGTAAGTTTAGGTCCCACGGGTTTCACCCGTGGGGCTCCAGATGGAGAAATATAATAATCAGGACAAAATTTATTCTTTGTTGAGGGGCCATTAAATATTCGTATTTTGGTAGTAATTATTACAATTTCCCCGCTTGCATTTTTTATGGGATTCCCCAAATAGTTTGACAAAATATTTTTTTGTCTTTATAATGCATAAGTATGCATAACCGCAGGAGGTTGTCATGAGGCCAAAAAAGACAAGATGGGTAACATGTGAACCGGGGGAGAGGTGTTTTCGGCCTCAGTGTAGGCCCCAAAACAAACTCGAAGGCGTTATTCTTAACTTGGATGAGTTTGAAGTCTTGCGTCTTTCGCATCTTGGGGGGTATGATCAGGCAAAAATCGCAAGACAGATGCGGATTCACCAGTCAACCATTTCAAGGATACTCGCTTCAGCGCATAAAAAGGTTACTGATGCGTTGGTTAATATTAAGGCGATTAAGATAGAAGGCGGATGTTGCGAAGTTATAAGAGGGGGCAAGAGATGAAAGAATGGAAGAAGTTTTTTTATATTGTGGCTGCATTTTTAGCATGTTTTTACTTGCCAGTAGAGAGTATTCGTTTTAATAACGCAATTTTTGAAGCTTTGGCTCTGGTTAAATGGTATGCCCGGGAGCACGTGCTTTTGTGCCTTGTTCCCGCATTCTTCATAGCTGGCGCGATTTCGGTATTTGTCAGTCAGGCATCAGTCATGAAATATTTCGGAGCCAAGGCAAATAAGTTCCTGTCCTATAGCGTTGCCTCAGTTTCCGGTACAATCTTAGCAGTTTGTTCTTGCACTGTCCTGCCTCTATTTTCAGGTATATGCAAGAGAGGGGCAGGCCTTGGGCCCGCGGTTGCCTTTTTGTATTCCGGACCAGCTATCAACGTTCTTGCCATTATTCTTACCGCACGCATTCTTGGCTGGCAGTTAGGGTTGGCAAGAGCTATAGGCGCAGTGGTTTTTAGCGTTGTTATCGGTTTATTAATGCACCTTATATTCTTAAAGGAAGAAAGAGCGCGCCATGCAAATGGAGATTTTAATGTAGGTGAGATAAAAGAAACCCGCTCTTTAGGCAAGACGGTTCTTTATTTCGCTTCGATGGTTGCGTTCCTCGTATTTGCTAATTGGGGTAAACTGCTTGAGGGCGATCATGGGATCTGGTCAATAATTTATCAGTATAAGTGGTGGATTGTGGGGTTTTCTCTTGCCAGTTTAGTTGTCATGATTTTCAAATGGTTCAAAAAGGATGAATTAAAGGAGTGGACTGGTGCTACATGGGGTTTTGCATTGCAAATACTTCCGCTTTTGCTCGGCGGAGTGCTTGTTTCCGGTTTCTTATTGGGCAGAGTTGGGCATGAAGGCGTTATCCCGTCAAAATTCGTCGCAATGCTTGTAGGCGGTAATTCTTTTTGGGCGAATTTCTTCTCGTCTATTGTTGCGACATTCATGTATTTTGCAACACTGACTGAGGTGCCCATATTGCAGGGGTTGATGAATTCGGGGATGGGCAAGGGACCTGCCTTGGCGCTTCTTTTGGCAGGACCTGCTTTAAGCCTGCCTAGTATGCTTGTTTTGAGAAGCATTATGGGAACGAAAAAGACCGTTATATATATATCTTTGGTTGTTGTTCTTTCGACGATAGCCGGAATGATTTTTGGATTTATTGCAAAGTAGAGATGGATGACGGATAAAAAGATTATTAATCTTACAGAGGATGATTTGCTTAAGGTAGAGCAGATCGTGATTGATCGTGACAAGGAAGGGGCGTTTGATTTTGTAAAAGAAGTTATCAAGAAACAAATCGACAGGAAAAACGTCTCAAAGATGAAACGAGAAGGGATATAGGGTAAAAAATGAAAAGAAAAGCGGAAGAAATCAAAAAGATAGTCAGGGATGGTTATGCCAAAGCAGTGACACAGAAAGCTTCATGCTGTTCCTCAAGTTCTTGTTGTGGTGGTGCAGACCAAGCAAAAAACATAAGCAAGAAAGTCGGATATAGCGATTCTGAAATGAACGCTGTCCCTGAAGGGGCGAATTTAGGATTTGGGTGCGGTAATCCGGTTGCGCTTGCTTCATTAAAAGAGGGTGATGTCGTGCTTGATTTGGGAAGCGGGGCAGGGTTTGACGCTTTTCTTGCGGTGAAAAAAGTTGGTAAAACCGGCCGTGTCATGGGCGTTGATATGACGCCGGAGATGATTGAAAAAGCTCAAGAGAATGCCAGGAAGGGCAACTATACGAATGTAGAATTTAGGTTTGGCGAGATCGAAAAGTTGCCGGTTGATAATAGCTCGGTCGATGTGATTATATCTAATTGCGTTATTAATCTTTCGCCGGATAAAGAGGCAGTATTTAAAGAAGCTTTCAGGGTATTAAGACCCGGTGGCAGGCTGATGGTTTCGGATCTGGTGTTGGTAAAGGAATTACCGAAAATCATCAAAGAATCGGTTGAGGCATATGTGGGTTGTCTTGCCGGAGCGATCAGAAAAGGCAAATATTTAAAACTTATAACAATGGCTGGATTTCAGGATGTGGAAGTAATCAGCGAATCGAATTATCCGGCGGACGCTATGTTTGATAATCTTAAAGGTGCCCAGGATGCGGTAGCCAGCATAAAAGTCTCGGCAAAAAAGCCGGTGGCAAAAGGAGTGTAAAGATGAAAATCGAAATTTTAGGCGTTGGTTGTCCTAAGTGTAAACAATTAACCGCAAACGCGGAAGCGGCGATCAAAGAATTGAATATTCAGTCCGAAATCGGCAAGGTGATGGATATCGATAAGATTACCGAATACGGCGTAATGATGACGCCCGCGCTCGCGGTTGACGGCACGGTGGTTTCAGCAGGAAAAGTTTTGAGCAAGGACGAGATTAAAAAGATTATCTCAAAATAGGAAGTTTTTTGATGGCTGGCAATTGTATGTGTAATGAAGCAGGTGTGTTGATATTTCCGTGTTCCGGCGGATCGGATGTGGGTGAGTTATCGGACAGAGTAGCGCGAAAAATGGCCAAATGCGGTCAAGCGAAGATGTTTTGTCTTGCCGGTGTCGGAGCGCATATACCGGGCATGATTGAGTCTACGAAAGCGGCTAATAAGATCATTGCAATTGACGGCTGTCCCGTTTCGTGTTCAAAGAAAACGCTTGAGCACGCCGGTTTCAAGGTTATGGCGTTTAATCTGAAAGATATGGGTTATGAAAAAGGAAAGACTAAGGTAAATGATGAATCCATTGATAAGGTGTCATCCAAAATCACAGGAGGAAAAGTTTGAAGAAGCTGATCGTAATATTTCTGGCGGCTGTTGCGGTAATTAGCGCAAGTTTTTCAGCTTTTACAGAAGATGATAAATCTTCCGGCAAGGTTATCGCCTATTACTTCCATGGAACGTTTCGTTGTCCGACCTGCCACAAACTTGAGCAGTATTCAAAGGAGGCGATAGAAACTAATTTTAAGGATGCGCTTGCGTCTGGAAAGCTGGAGTTTAAAGTAGTCAATGTAGAAGATAAAGGCAATGAGCACTGTGGGAGTGATTATCAGCTTTATACCAAATCGCTTATTTTGTCATTAGTTAAAGACGGAAAGGAAGAAAAATGGAAAAATCTTGATAAGATTTGGGAATACGTCGGTAACAAACAAAAATTTCTTGATTACGTTAAGAGCGGAGTCGCCGATTTTCTAAAGGAAGCTAAATGACAGAGATATTTATAGGCTTTGCGTCAGCGTTGTGGTTGGGGATTTTGACATCCATTAGCCCGTGTCCTTTGGCCAGTAACGTGGCTGCCATTTCTTTTCTATCTAAGAAGATAACCCATCCAGTTCTTGTGTTCATTTCAGGATTGGCTTACACGCTTGGCAGAATGACATCTTACGCGATCTTGGGATGGATTATAATCAGCTCTCTTTTAAGCGTTCCTCAGGTTGCTCAGTTCTTGCAGAAGTACATGGGCAAAGCTCTGGGGCCGCTTTTAATTTTTACTGGGTTCATTTTACTTGAGATAATTACTATCCGCCTGCCGGGACTGTCGCTTTCACAAAAGCATCATAATAAACTTGCGGAGTCCGGCGGACTAGGTGCCTTTTTGCTTGGTTTTATTTTTGCGCTGGCGTTTTGTCCTATTTCTGCTGCGTTATATTTCGGGAGCCTTATTCCTTTAGCTATTAATAGTAAGAGTGGTATCGTCCTGCCATTCATTTACGGAATTGGCACAGGGTTACCTGTTCTTGTATTTGCTGTTGCCATTGCTTTGGGCGTGACATCCTTGAGCCATTGGTTTCACAGGATCACACGGCTTGAATTCTATACTCGAAAGATTACCGGAGTCATATTTATCATGGTGGGCCTGTATTATACAGGAGTATATATTTTGAGATTATTTTAAGGTGAACAATTGGAAATAGACAAGAGCAAGCAGTATGAAATTATCGTTTTTCCGAATCAAGACGAGGGATTAAAAGCTCAGAGGGCCTTGGTTTCTAAAGGCGTAGATTTTAAACATATCTCTACTTTGGCGGCCGTTGTGCCTCAAGAGTGTAGCCAGGAAGCATGCCAAGCTATCATCAAAGAGAATGCTCTTATTAGCGGGTATTACCCGTTCTTGTATCGCGATTATGAAGAAGATTTTTTTAAAAGAGCGAAAGAATATAGGGTTTCGGAATCAAATGAAGAGTTCTTAAAAAGCATCACGCTGTGCTATGTGGCGCCTTGTATGGCCGATGAGAAAAAGATACGGCTCATCGGATATTTTGATAGGAATATAACAGAGATTTTGCCGTATATCAATGCTGTTATCAAGGGTGCTTCCTATAACAAAAACGCATCCACGCTTACCTATGCGAAAGAGCGGAGGCTTATTAATCTGTACAATATAAAAGTCACCATTGCCAAGGCAGATGATATTGTCGATGCGTGGATCGTTTTGGATGAAGTTAAGAAGCTGGTAAATGATACGTACCGCATCCGTGACACCATAAAACCTAACTACGAAGGAAAGATTAAAGTAACCGCTCTGCAGATTTACGGCTGGCTTCCCAAAACTAATTGCCGCGCATGCGGGGAAGCGACATGCCTTGCGTTTGCGGTCAGGCTTTTACAGAGAGAACAGAAACTTTCAAGGTGTGTGCCTTTGTCAACGGAACCAAAATTCGCCGAGAATCAAAAAATCATGAAAGAAATAGCCGCGGTGCTCGGTATTTAAAGATAACGAATGAAAGGATAGAGATATGGAGAGAGCTGTTCATAAAGAAAGAAATTTAAGCTTTTTTGAGAAGTATCTAACATTGTGGGTTTTCATATGCATTGTGTTAGGTATATTGATTGGCAAAGTTGCTCCTGGTATGGCAAAGTTTCTTGACGGTATGGCTATCTATGTAAACGCAGCGCCGGTCGTTTCAATACCAATTGCAATTTGCCTGTTTTTCATGATGTACCCCATAATGGTAAAGATTGATTTTGCTGAAGTTATAAAAGCCGGCAAGTCACCTAAACCCGTTGGTTTGACATTATTTGTTAACTGGGCTATTAAACCCTTTACTATGTACGGTATTGCTCTTCTATTTCTGGGAATTTTGTTTAAAGGCCTAATCGGAGCGGAAGCGGTTGATTTTGTTAAACTTCCACCCGGAGCAGACTGGGTTATGGGTTCTATCCACGGTGCGGGAACGGTTGTTATGCACGAAGGTTTAAAGATGCTTCAAGTGCCACTCTGGCGCAGTTATTTTGCCGGGTGTATTCTGCTTGGCATTGCTCCCTGTACAGCTATGGTTTTGGTATGGGGATTCCTAGCTAAAGGGAATGATGGGCATACGCTTGTTATGGTTGCCATTAATTCGCTGACTATGCTTTTGCTTTATGGTGTTTTAGGCGGATTTCTTCTAGGTGTTGGAAGAATGCCGGTTCCATGGCAGGCGTTATTGTTGTCAATCGTTATCTATGTGGCATTGCCTCTTGTAGCGGGATACTTTTCGCGAAAATGGATTGTATCGCATAAAGGCATAGAGTGGTTTAATGAGAAGTTTCTTCATGTGTTGTCACCTGTTTCAATCATTGCGCTTCTATTTACTCTTGTGCTTTTGTTTTCATTTAAAGGAGAAATCATCCTTGCGCAACCGTTAACGATTCTATGGATAGCAATACCACTTTTTATCCAAACGTGTTTTATTTTCGCAGTCACATACTGGATGGCAAAAAAATTACGGTTGAAATATGAAGACGCGGCTCCATCTGCAATGGTTGGCGCAAGTAATCACTTTGAAGTTGCCATTGCCACGGCGACTATGCTTTTCGGGATTTCATCAGGAGCGGCACTGGCAACGGTTGTCGGCGTTCTGATTGAAGTACCTGTTATGTTGATGCTAGTGAAATTCTGTTTACGAACACAGAATTGGTTTACGCGTGAAAACACTTAACAAATATTTATTAATAATATATTAAATATATTAGTGTCGTTTCTACCTAAAATATATTAGTGTCGTTTCTACCTAATATATTACTATACAATTAGTTATGAAATAATTATTGACAATATTTATTTGCTATGCTAATTTTCCTTTATGCCAAGACAAGCAAGGATTTCTCTAGAAGGATTAGTCTATCATATCATTAATAGAGGCAATAACCGCCAGGAAGTTTTTAAGGATGAGGATGATTTTGCGACCTACCTAAAGACTGTCAAGAGATTCAAAGAGAAATATTCTTTCAAGTTTTATGGTTATTGCTTAATGAATAACCACACGCACTTAATTGTCGAGCCGACTAAACCAAATACCCTTTCCAAGATTATTCAATCTATCACCCTAAGCCACATTCGGCTGTATCATTTGAAATATAAATCCTCTGGTCATCTTTGGCAGGGGAGGTTTAAGAATCCTATTATTCAGACTGATGGCCATCTTCTTCAGTGTTTAAAATATATTGAACTGAATCCAGTAAGAGCCGATATCATAACAAGACCGGAAGGCTACCGATGGTCGAGCTATAAGTTTCACGCCTTTGGCAAAGATGAAGATAAGTTACTTGATAAAGATCCTGCATATCTATCCTTGGCTGATACAGACCAGGGGCGACAAAAAGCGTACCTTGATTTTATGAATTTAGAGCAGGATAATAGTATTGTTGAGCGGATAAGAAAATCAATAGCCAGCGGTTCCATATTAGGTTCGGATAGTTTCGTTGATAGCATAAGAAAGAAAATCATTTTATCTAAACCCATGCCGAGGGGAAGACCGAGGATAAGATAATTAAGCTGCAACATACTGTTATAATTAATGTTATATAGAAACGACACGATTTATTTCTATAGAAACGACACGATTTATTTTATAGAAATGACACGATTTATTTCTAAATATGTTGGAGGCGGCAAATTAGAATATACGCGTTCCGATAAAGGCAGAGATATCCCGTTGAAGAATCGTATTAAGAACAGATTGCAAATCGGGTTAACGCATTTAGAAGAGTGGTGTTAGGATAATTAAGAAAGGGAAAGATGTTAATAAGAAGCCTAATAAGACTATGTTTAGCGGGTATTATACTGATATTTCCTAGTTATGTTTTTTGCGAGGAATACAAAAGTACAATTGACTATATTCAAAAAACAAATAAATTATGGGGTATTTCGGCATGTATCGCCAATGAAGATGGAAGCATAACGCTTGTGGACAGCAAAGGCAAAGGGTATGGCTATGCCTTATGGATACCAGATGGAAAAGGTGGTTTTCTTGAGAAGATTACCTTAAAACCAAGAGAGTCTTTTGAATTAATAGATGGCCACCATGCATTTATTACTTATAGGTTCATAGGGTTTAAGGATGGCCGGATAAAGACTTTGGGGGCAAAAAATTCGTAACTCTTTTTAGATTCTTGGTTTGGCATTTTTGTTTTTCCTCAAAAAATAAAAAATTAAAGGGGGCAAAAAATTCAAAAGAAAAAATCTTTTTGTGGGCGATTTCGATGTTTTTGCGTCCTGCTCTTCGAGCAGTCCGCGTCCCGTAGATACGGGACTAAAAAGCAGATAGTCCAAAACGTAATTACTGCTAATGATCAATGTTTTGCTGAAGGAGATTAAAGAGCGTATGATAAATTGGAATATATTTAGAAAAAATCAGAAAAAAGAAACAAAGCTTATTTGTTCTGAGTTAATGGGGCATTTTAGCCTAGGCAATCCAGTTGAGGTTATGGATTCTATCTTTAATACTCCCATCCTCAAGGGCAGACTAGGAGAGAAGTTGCTACTGTATGATCAGATAATTATACCCACTGGCAATTTTGGTATTATTCCTGTTTTAAGACTTTGGCTTGGGGATAAAACGTTTGTTTCTCTTATAGAGAAGAAAATTATTTCTTTTTTGAAGTATACCGGATGGGTTGCTTATGTTGGTAACGGAGGAGGTGTTCAATTTTTTAATATGTTACCTAATGAAAAGATAGGAGAGACTTTTGGGTATACGTTTTTTGGTAATCCAGAGGCTGCTTTGGAATATGCACTTCAAAATACAAAATCTCCTTCTCCAGGCGAAGATAGAAAAAAGATTAAGAAGTTAATTCTCGAAAACACTATTGAAATTGAACTGAGTAAAGATATTGCTGATAAAATTAGACATGAAACTTATATGGATATTATGAATAGTCCACTCTTAAGATCCTTTCTATTTTTTAGGAATCCTGAGTTAACAGAAATAAAATTGAATATGTTAAAGGGGGTGAACCCTGATCAAATTAGGGTGTTCGATTTTCATCGCCCGTATGAAAATCCACAAGATGATATCTCAATTGTTCTTAATGTCGCAGAGCATAATATCCTTTTGTTTTTCATGTCTCTAATAAATGATTCCGATGTGTTTTCAGATGAAACAACAGAAAAAATTCTGATATCTAAAATGCACAGATTGACTCAGGATGATAAATTGGTTCAAGATTTCATGCGCATTTTAGAAGTAAATAATATGCCGGATTTAGCTAGCATAATTTCGAAAAATGCCCTCACTTTCGAGGATTTAATAAGGATTAGAAATAAATCAGATACTATAAACTTTCGTAAATGGCTTCATTCTGAATCCGCAGTTTATTCGGAAGATATTATAAAAGCTTATGTGGCGGCTATTACTAAGCCAACAATCATGGACAGATTTTCTTTAAAGGCAATCAGGTTTATAATTCCCAACTTAGTTGGATTGATTAATGCTATTGGTGGTTTAGCTGCTTCTGGAATAGATAGTTTCGTTCTTCCTAACTTAGTTAATCGTAAAAGCCCAAAAGTATTTTTGGATAATTTAGTGCGAGTTATTTGTCCACCCAGAAAGAAGTAGATAAATGAATGTTGCAATCTACATCAGGGTTTCAACCGAGGACCAAGCAAAGGAAGGTTATTCTCTTGAAGTACAAAGAGAATATCTTGAATCTTTTGCTAAGCG
>JAGVOB010000043.1 GCA_020052955.1 Candidatus Omnitrophota bacterium
GAGGGGCAGAGTCCCGAGCTAAACGAGGGGAACAATGGCCGGTTCCTTCGCAAAAGCTCACCTCAGTACCGAGCACTTCGGTGCGAGGCAGGACACTGAACAAGGCGAAGTGCAGTATGAGCCATACGGAAACCTGTTATGGAAGGCTTTATATAACGTAAGAAACAAAGTTAAGGGTAGGATTTTTACTCAACCTTAATCTCAACCTGAGTTTTAATGACATGAACGTTCTCTATTTAGATTGTTTCTCGGGGATAAGCGGCGATATGATGGTGGGCGCCCTTCTGGACCTGGGCCTAGACATGAATTTCCTTAAGGCTCAGCTTATGAAATTAGGGCTGGGGAAACCGGAGATTCGTAAAAGAAGACTTAAGGTCGGAGATATACTGTGCACAAATTTTTGTTTAAAGGATACAGATAAGGCGAAAAAGATAAATTTCAGGTCCAAAAAAGAAATATTCTCCCTATTAGATAAAAGCAGCCTGGATAGCGCAGTAAAATGTCTGGCCAAGGAAATATTCTTAAACCTATTTAAGGCTGAATCTTTGGCGCATGGAGAAGATATAGACGATATTAAACTTAATGAACTGGCAGATATGGATTCAATTGTTGATATTGTCTCAACAGCAGTTTTGGTTACACGATTAAATTTAGACAAGGTATATTCCTCGAGGATTTTTCTTGGAAGGGGATTTGTTAAAGCGAGGGATGGCATTCTGCCTGTTCCAGCGCCTGCGACTTTGGAATTACTAAAAGGTATGCCCGTAACTATGATGGATATCGAACATGAGCTGGTTACTCCCACAGGCGCAAGCATCCTTAAAAGTATTGTAACTGATTTTAATAAAAGCTCAGAGTTTATGATAAAGAAGATAGGTTATGGCGCAGCTTCAACCACCAGAAAGGATTCTGTTCCAAACGTACTGAGGATAATGCTCGCAGAAGAGATAGCCGCCGGCTATTCATTTGACGAGGTATTTATGGTAGAGGCAAACTTAGATGATAGTTTGCCGTTAAGCCTTGAGTATGTTATAGATAAACTTTTGAAAGAAGGTGCATTGGATGCATTCTTATGCCCGATTATCATGAAGAAATCCCGCCCGGCAAACTTACTTACGGTTATTGTGGAAGAGAAATTTCTTGAAAGAATAATCTCCGTTATATTTGAAGAGACCACCACATTCGGCTTAAGGTATTTTAAAGTAAAGAGGCAGAAACTTCAAAAAGAGATAAAAACCGTAAAGACACCTTACGGAAAAATAAAAGTAAAAATTGGAAGTATAGACGGAAAAATTAATACGGTTTCTCCCGAGTATGAAGACTGTAAGAATATAGCAACCGCTTTAAATATTCCGTTGAGAAGGGTGTATGAGGTTGCTAGCGATGCTTTTAAAAAAGAATATAAGAATAAAAAATGATTAGAAGACAGCTTATTAGAGAGGCTCTTGAAAATCTTGGGGTGATAAACGAAGAACAGCTTAAAGATGCGCTATCGCTTCAGAGAGAATCCCAGATGAGGCTAAGCGAGATTTTGGTAAGGCTTGGTTATATAACAAGCGAAAATCTAGGGCCGATTCTTAGTTCACAGCTTGGCATAATTCCTGCCTCTTTAGAGAATGTTAAAATTTCTCTGCATGCCTTAGACAGTATACCGTCCAGTTTTGCAAAGAGGCACAGGTTGGTGCCGTTAGATTTTGAGTCAGACAGGCTCATAATAGCGACGGATGATATATTTAATTTTCTAGCCCACGAAAATCTGGAAGCTTTTTTGCAGAAAGAAATGACCCTTATGTTTGTTAGCGAATCGGAGCTTAAGGGTGCGCTTGAAAAATATTATGATTTAAAAAAGGACGATTTAAACAGCATAATTCAAGAAATAGACAAATCGGAGGTTTCAAAGGGCGAAGAACTAGCCTTAGCGCTGGAAGACGAGGCACCTATTATAAAACTTGTGGAGCTGATTATACAGGAGGCCTCAAAGGGCAGGGCATCCGATATACATCTCGAACCGCTTAAGGATAGGATGCGGGTAAGGTATAGGGTAGATGGCCTTCTGTATGAGGTTCAGGCGCCTCCAAAAACCCTGCAAAATTCCATAATAAGCAGGTTAAAAATAATGTCCAATCTGGATATTGCTGAAAAACGCCTTCCTCAAGACGGAAGGATGAGAATAAGGATAGGTGAGAGAGAGCTGGACTTCAGGGTTTCAACCTTGCCCAGCATGTACGGGGAGAGTATAGTTCTAAGGATTCTTGATATGAATATTTTACATATAGAAGAGCTGGGTTTTTCAAAAAAGGATCTTGATGAATTTGAGCGCATAATAAGGCTGTCCAACGGACTCATTCTTGTAACAGGCCCTACGGGAAGCGGGAAGACCACAACTTTATACTCGGCGTTGAGTTATATAAATAAACCCGATAAGAAGCTGATAACCATTGAAGATCCCGTAGAATATCAATTGCCGGGTATAAATCAGGTTCATGTAAAGCCGCAGGTAGGCTTGACATTTGCAAGCGGCCTTCGTTCTATGCTAAGGCAGGCCCCTGATATACTTATGGTGGGAGAGATAAGAGATTTTGAAACTGCACAAATAGCCATTCAGGCTGCTCTTACGGGGCACCTTATTTTTAGTACGCTTCACACAAATGACGCGCCCGGCGCAATAGCGCGTTTGATAGATATGAATATAAAACCATACCTTGTCTCATCTACTGTCCAGGCGGTTATAGCCCAGCGCCTGGTCAGGAAAATATGCAACGACTGCAAGGAATCCTATCGGCCGACAAAGGATGAGATAGCGGCGCTTGATTTGGGCCCTTCCGGCACTATAGGTTTTAATTTTTGCAAGGGGAAGGGTTGTCCAAAATGTAAAAATATGGGCTATAAAGGCAGAATAGGGATATTCGAGCTTCTTCTCTTAAATGATGAGCTCAGGGCCCTTATAACGGAAAAGTTGCCGAGTAACCTTATAAAAGACAGGGCGAGACACTTTGGATTCAGGAGCTTGAGAGAGGCTGGTATGGAAAAGATAAAAAATGGCATCACAACCGTTCAGGAGGTTATACGTATTACTCAGCCGATTGTGATTTAAAATTAAAAATTTGATATCTATAGTTATTGAGTTGGTAAAGTTCTTTGAGTTTTTTGAGTTTATAGAGTTCGTAGAGTTTATTTGTTTGTAGAACATTTTGAGTTCAATAATTTCTTATTCAAAAACTTGAGTAACTCAATGAACGCAAAAAACTCAAGCAACTCGATTTACTCAATGAACTAAAATTGTGGTGATTTAAATAAATATATCCCTCGCTTAAAGCACTCTCAAAATTTCCTTATGGAAATTTTGAGGCAAAGCTCGGGATCAATTCGACCATACAATTTATGTTCACTTCGTTCCATAAATTGTGGTCTCATTGAGGAGGTTAATTATGTTTGAAATGAACAATATACTTGATATATGCGTTAGTAAAAGAGGCTCGGATATAATACTGAATGTAGGCAGGCCCCCAGCAATAAGGGTTAACGGGAGATTAGAGGATTTAAGCAGTGAGTCTCTCTCAAGCTCTGATACAGAGCGTCTTTCAAAATCGATTACAACCGATGAGCATCAGAATAAGCTAAGGCAGACAGGTACGGTTGAATTTGGTTTGGCATTCGGGGATGTTGCGAGATTCAGGGTATCTGTATTCAAGCAGAAGGGTTTATACGGCCTATGCCTCAGGATGATACCTTCCAAGATTTATAGCTTTGAAGAATTAGGTGTTCCCATTGTCATAAAGTCATTACTACACAAGCCGCGCGGCCTCATTCTTGTAACAGGCCCTACGGGAAGCGGGAAAACCACAACTTTAGCCACAATGATCGATTATATAAATACGACTATAGATAGCCATATTATAACGATAGAAGACCCTATAGAATATTACCACACGCATAAAAAGTCCATTATAACCCAGAGAGAGGTGGGGGTAGATGTGTCTTCCTTTTCTGATGCTGTTATAAGGGCGCTGAGGCAGAGCCCAGATGTGATACTTATCGGAGAGATGAGGGATCTTGCTACAATTGAGTCGGCTGTACTTGCGGCTGAAACAGGCCATCTGGTCCTTGCGACTTTACATACAACCTCCGCCAGTAAAACGGTGGACAGGATAATAGAGGTATTCCCCGTAAACCAGCAGGAGCAGATAAGGCTTCAGCTTTCAACATCTATTCTTGCGATAATCTGCCAGCAGTTGCTGATTAGGTCAAGTGGAGAAGGCAGAGTAGCTTGTTATGAAATTATGATTTCCACCCCGTCCATACAAAATCTTATAAGGGAGAAGAAAACGTATAATATCACTTCCGACATACAGACAGGCGGTAAATATGGAATGAAGACATTCGATTCATACCTGGCAGAGCTTTATAATAAGGGTTTGATTAGGCTGGAAACTGCTATGGAGAAAGCATTTGACCCTGAAAATTTTAGCAGGGGTCAATTTAAAGATAAATGAAGGTACAACTTACAGAACGTAGTGATTGTAAGTTGTTTGCCTGAATTTATCCCCCATTGTTTTGCTTGCAAAACAATGGGGGATAATTGAAATGAATATGTCCCTTTTAAAGAGATGATACAATAATAGATCCCTCGCTTATACACTTGAAGATTTCTTCGAAATCTTCTGCGTAAGCTCGCCCCGAGAAATGCGTAGCATTTCCGGGACTAAGTCCTTGAAATCGCTCGCCTTCGGCAGGCGATTTCTAAGGGGGATTAATTCGTCCGCCTAAGGCGGACTCATTAAGATAAAAATGACAAAACATATAACACGCCTTCATCTTGGGAAGCTGTTGCTTGAGAGAGGGCTTATAAATTTAAGCCAGCTTGAAATAGCCCTAGAGGAGCAGAAGCAGACGGGTCAGCCGCTCGGCAGAACTCTGATAGAGTTGGGTTTTGTCAAAGAGCAGGCCGTGTTAGATATTTTGGGGATACAGGCGGGTATAAAACCGATAAATCTCGATGAGCTTGAGATAGCAAAAAATGTGATAGATAAGGTTCCTGCATCAGTGGCAAGACTTTATGAGGTTATACCGATAGAAATTAAAGGTGATGTGTTGACTATTGTAATGGTTGATCCTCTTAATGTGAATATAATAGATGATCTGCGTTTTATGCTGGGATTAGAGGTTAAAAGAGGTTCTGCATCAAAGGAACAGATTGAGCGCGCATTAAAAAAATATTACAGCACCAAGGAGGAATCATTTGAAGATATATTAAAGGATATACAGAATACGATGATGGATACCTCAAACACAACATCTAAAAACTTAATCGACCTTGAAGCGCTTCAAGAGCTTGCAAGCCAGACCCCTGTTGTTAAGTTATTAAACCTTATATTGCTGGAGGCGATTAAGGACAGGGCAACAGATATACATTTTGAGCCTTTCGAAGACGGGCTTAAGATAAGGGATAGGATAGACGGTGTCCTGTTTGATGTAATGCAACCGCCAAAGAGTTTGAGCCTGGCGCTCACATCTAGAATCAAGGTTATGGCAAATATGGATATAGCAGAAAATCGCCTTCCTCAAGATGGAAGGATTTTGATGGAAATAGAAGGAAGAAGTGTTGACCTCAGGGTTTCAACTCTTCCTACAATATTCGGGGAGGGTATTGTTATAAGGATTCTGGATAAGCTTCTTTCAGGGCTTTCACTCGACCAGTTAGGTCTTGAAGAAGATTCCAGGTTTTTGATAAGGCAGCTTATAAGTAAGCCTAATGGTATAATACTTGTAACGGGCCCTACGGGATGTGGAAAAACGACCACCTTATATGCTGCGATGCGCGAAATAAACAGGATTGAGCACAAAATCATAACAATAGAAGATCCCGTAGAGTATGATTTAGAGGGGGTTATTCAGATAGGAATAAGGCCCAAAATAAATCTTACATTCGCCCAGTCGCTTCGTCATATATTAAGGCATGATCCAGATATTATAATGGTGGGGGAGATAAGAGATCCGGAGACGGCGCAGATATCAATCCAGGCTTCGCTTACCGGGCATCTGGTTCTTAGTACCCTTCATACAAACGATGCTCCCGGTGCGATAACAAGACTTATCGATATGGGGGTTGAACCTTTCTTGATAAATTCAACCTTACAGGCAGTGGTGGCCCAGCGCCTTATAAGGACGATATGCGCAAATTGTAAGGAAGAATACATTCCGCCGGAGCAGGTGTTCAAAGAGCTGGGTTTTGAGGAAGCTCTTAAAGGAAAAAAGATATACAGGGGCAAAGGTTGCTCTATTTGTAATAATACAGGCTTTAAGGGCCAGACAGGAATTTTTGAAGTTCTTGTATTAAATGATGAAATAAGAAATTTGATTATAGAAAGAGTCTCCACAGCTGCTCTGAGGAAGTGTGCCTCAGGTTATGGTATGCGCACGTTAAGGCAGGACAGTATTGTTAAAATCTTAAATGGTATAACAATTCCCGATGAGGTTATAAGGGAAACCCAGGTGTATATTTAAAAATGCGAAAATTTTATTTTGAAGCGATCGATAAAACCGGAAAAAAAATTTTAGACACTGTCGAAGCCGATAATTTAAATACCGCAATCAGTAAGATACGTGAGCTTTCCTATTTTCCCATGCATGTATATGAAAAAGCAGCGAAGCAAAAGAAAGAAAAGCTCTTTCGTCTGAATGATTCTATGCCGTTTCTATTTGGAGCATTAAATATATCAATGGTAAGCCAGAAGCAGCTTACAATATTTACAAGACAGCTGGCCGTCTTAAGCGGTTCCGGAGTGACGGTGCTCAAGGGGTTAAATATTTTAGAGGAGCAACAAAAACCGGGGCTTTTCAGGAATATAATTGATAGCCTTTCAAAAGACGTAGAATCCGGCTGTAGTCTTTCCGATGCATTAAGTAAATATCCATCCGTGTTTTCTTCGCTCTATGTAAATATGGTAAAATCGGGGGAGGTTGGAGGAGTTATGGAAGTGGTTTTATCGCGTTTAGCAGATTTTGCAGAAAAGAATCAGCGCCTGTCTAACAAGGTCCGCGCCGCACTGGTTTATCCTATATTTGTGGTTGCTATCTGCTTTATTGTCTTGACCATTCTGGTTACATTTGTTGTTCCAAAATTCATGAGTATATTTGCAGAGCTTGGGGTTAATATGCCTATCCCCACGCTGATACTTTTAAGTGTGAGTAATATGTTAAGACGGTATTGGTATATGTTTCCATTTAGTGTCCCTTTATTTATTTTTTTATATACAAGAATAATGAAATCATCACGGCTAAGGTATAGAGTAGATAACTTAAAACTGCGCCTGCCAATTTTTGGGACTCTTTTTAGAAATATCATTATAGCCAGATTTTCAAGAACATTCGGTACTCTTACCAGAAGCGGAGTGCCGATATTACAGGCCTTGAATATCTCTAAAGATACGACCGACAATATTGTTATAAGCGATGCCATTAAGAAGGTTCATGACAGCATAAGGGAAGGGGATACCGTAGCCGGTCCGCTTGCAAAAAGCGGTATATTCCCGGCCATTGTTGTTAATATGATAAATGTCGGAGAGGAAACCGGACAGCTTGATTCAATGCTGCTTAAAGCCGCCGATACCTATGAAGACGAAGTAGAGGCAACCGTAACCGGGCTTACGTCTGTGCTGGAACCGGTCTTGATTATTATAATGGGCCTGGTCGTGGGATTTATTATAATGTCTATGCTCATGCCTCTTATTTCGCTGATTGGCTCACTTAGCAGTTGAAAATAGTTATACATTCGCGGCCAGCAAAGTCCCGAGCTAAGCGAGGGGAAAACCGCACCCATGCCCTCCTTGAGGTGGCTAGGGTGCGTATGAACAATGGCCGCTCAGTATGAGCCATACGGAAACCTCGGGCTTTAGCCCGAGGAATTATGGAAGGCTTTATAGGTGATAAGTTATGAGTTATGAGTTGAAAAAATATAAAGGATTTACGCTTATTGAGCTCATCGTTGTTATGGCAATAATTGTAATTCTGGCTGGCGCCGTATCGGGCGCATCTTTGATTGCAAGGAAGAAGGGTTTGATATCTAAGGCAAAGGCGGCAATTTCTTCGCTTGAGATAGCGCTTAGTATGTATGAGGCAGATTGCGGTGTATTCCCATCCAGCGGAAACGCCAATATGGTTACCCAGCTTACCGGGCCAAGCACGCAAACAGGGTGGAACGGGCCTTATATGCAGTTTAAGTCATCCGAGTTAAGCGGAGGCTCTTTCATAGACCCATGGGGGAGTTCATATGTTTACACAAATCCCGGCACCCACAACAGCGCAACTTTTGATATATACTCCTTTGGCCCAAATAGGACGGATAACTCAGGCGCCGATGACGATGTAAATAATTGGTAAATAAAACCAACTATGAGATTTAACATATCGGTTGGTTTTATTATATTTTAATCTTTCTTCTTTTATTGGTCAAAAAATGATTAAGAGAAATGGTTTTACAATTATAGAGGCATTAATAGTATTGGCAATAATTGCTGCTATACTCGGCATGTCTGCACCCCAATTTTTTAGATTTACCCATGGCTCCACCATTAATTCTGCCGCATCTCAAATATCAAACATACTAAGAACGGCACGTTCATTTGCTATTTCAAGAAATAGAAACTACGCAGTAAATTTTGATAATACTATAATCCCAAATGTAGTATGGAGTACCGACTCCTTAAATAATATAGTTGGAAAAAGAATTAGCCTGCCAAAGACAGTGAGCATAACAAATATAACCTTCCTAAATGACATAGCCACATTTAAACCAACAGGTGGTATTTTAGGAAATAGCGGTTCTGTAACTCTTATTGATTCTGGGGGGATTACAAAACAGATAACCGTAATTAATACGACGGGTAGGGTGAAAATAAATTAGCAATTAGTAACCAGTAATCAATAACTAGTAATTTTGTATTATTGTAAAGTTAAGTTTACAGAAATAGTAATCAGGCAACGGTTAGGGTAACGATACCCGTTTCGTAGTTAAGGTTAGGGTTACGTCTTTAAAC
>JAGVOB010000189.1 GCA_020052955.1 Candidatus Omnitrophota bacterium
TATCAAAAGTTCGTCTGTTTTTTCCTCAAGCTGGTTGGATAAATTTATGACCTCTTCCTTATGTGTTTCAAGTTGCCGGTCCTTTTGGGCGATTTGAGAGTCTTTTGCTTTAATATCGTCAATGCTCTCCTTTAGCTGCTCGAAAAGGCTGGTGAGCTCCTGGCTCTTTTTGGCCAAAAGGTCGTCTTTAGAAGAAACTTCGCTTAATGCCGAGTCCAATCTGACTTTATAACGGGTAAATTCTTCTATTAAGTCATCTGCCTCTTTATTCTTTACTTTTAAATTCTTTAATTCTTTTTCATATTGCGTAATAATAGTATGTTTGGTTTTAATTTCCTCAGCCAGCTTATCGTTCTCATAGTTTAAGACCTTCTTCATCTCTTCGAATAACATTTTCAATATATCTTTAACTGCCTCATCGCCAAAATGATATTTACATAAGATAAAGATAATGTCCGGCAATATTTCATATAATTTTCCACAATTCTCGAGGCCCCCGTCAACTGTAAGCATTCCTTTGCCGAATATGGACGTTGGTAATTTTAGTGGAAAATACTTTGCAAGAAACAATAATCTATTCCTCTCTATATAAAATCTCGCGAGTTTTTCGTCTCCGGAACCGTGAAAAATATGATAGACCTTACTCTTGGGGACAAACATTAGCTTATAACCTGCCTTCTTAAGCCTGTAAGATAATTCTACATCCTCGCCGTAAATAACAAAATCTTCATCGAATAATCCTACTTCTTCTATGTATCGTTTCCTGTATAAAACAGCCGCCCCGCAAAGGCTTGGCATTTCCTTTAATTCATTATAAAAATTAACCCCTCTGCCTGCGCCACGTTCCCCCCAATAAAAATTAGGAAGTTCATAATGGCCAGCATTTTGAATTTGTTTTCCGTCTTTTGTCAATATTTTGCTGCCGCAGGCTGCAATCTTTTTATCTTGAGATATTGCATCTATCAATTCCGTCAGCCACTTTTTATCCACTCTAATATCATTATTAAGTAAGGCGACATACTCTCCTCTTGCCGCCTTGATGCCAATATTATTCGCCTTGCAATAATTATTTGAGTCATTTAGAATAACTTTTAGATGGGGATATTTCCCCTTGGCAAATTCCGGCGAACCATCGATAGAATAGTTATCAACCATGATAACTTCAAACCTGCTCTTTGGATAATCCAGATTTAAAAGCGAGTTGAAGAATCTATTCAAGTATTTTTTGCCGTTATAATTAACAGTTATGATTGATACAAAAGGATTTTTTTTATTCATAGTTCACCCCTTTAATTAAATTTCAAGGTAACTGCCATTTCCATTCGTGTTCGCAATAAACAGTTCCGTGGTCCTTCAAAGCCGACGAGACTTTAAATGAATACACCCCGTGATGAAAAACTATTATGTTTTTTCCTGCCATGTTAAATAATCCGGCAGAAGCTAAATATATACCATTTAGTAATGCCAATTTTGGATAGAGTAGTTCAAACTGTCTTTCATTTTTTTCTATCTTTTTACAGACACCGTGGCAATAAATGCCGTCTTGGCGAAAAATTCCCACCCATAGAAGATAATTATGCTCTTCGGTTATGTCTGCGCTAAAAGTAACTCTTATTTTAAAAGGTTCGTTTGTGGAAAAAGATAGCCTTGGATTACCATTCAAATCCATAAATTCAACATTATTTATATCGACGTTATTCAAATATTTTATGGATTTTTTCCAAATACTATTTAAATTCCCTAGCGATAAAATATCTCTGTGATTAACTACATTATTTTCGTGTAAATCATTGCACTTGTAATCTGTGTCAAAAAGTTGATTATTGGTATTTTCGGCTTTAATTCTAAATTTATATAAACCGCTATGGTAATTATACGGCATAACTTCTTTTTTATCCCAAATAGCTACGGAAAATCTATAATTATTACCGAGTAGGGGGATACTTATATATTTTATGCTGAACCACCCATTACCTGTATTAAGAGAGCTGATGCTATAGCCATCTAATAAAGTATTAGGGCCATAAACATATACGCCATCCTCTCTAAAAATAGCTATTCCAAAATGAGGCTCCTTGATTTTTTCTTTTACACTAAACTCTACCTTAACCACTAAATCATCGTTTGTGCTAAATTCGTAATTTTCTTTATCTGTGGAATTAAATAGCCTTACGGTATCTATCAATATTTCTTTTGTTCCCTCGGTTTTACCCCATTCTCCCTTCAATCCCCACCACTTAAGCTCGCTATTTGGCATATCCCCTGCTTAATTTCCTTTCGCTAAGTACTTTCTGATATTGAAGTATGGCCTCATCGGGCTTGCCGTGAAATTTAATCTCCCCGCCTTCCAGTACATATACCTCATCACACATTCTTTCAATATACTCCATAGACTGCGTAGACATTACCATAGTCTTACCCTGCCTTCTGAAATCGGACATCTTTTCAAAACATTTTTTTTGGAACGAGCAATCCCCCACAACGATTAGCTCGTCAATTAATAAAATATCAGCATCAACGTACATCGCAATTCCGAAACCAAGCCTTAATAGCATCCCTTGGGAATAAGTCTGCAACGGAAAATTTAGGAAACCGTTTAATTCAGAAAACTCCACGATACTTTCAAATTTCTGAGAGATTTCCTCCTTTGACATACCCAGGACAAGTCCATTTATAAGGATATTTTCTTTTCCTGAAAGTTCATTCATAAACCCCGCACCCAGATTAAGCATGCTTGAAACTTTACCGTTTATAAATATGCTGCCGCTAGATGGATTGCTAACTCTTGCCAATAGCTTTAAAAGCGTTGTTTTCCCCGAACCGTTTCTTCCGATAACTCCTACTATTTTGCCTTTTTCAATTTCAATATTAATACCGCGCAGGGCCCAGAATTTCTCTGACTGGGTCTTGTCAAAATAGGAAAATAGATTTGCAAAAAAATTTTCATGATAATACTTAACTATAAAACTTTTGCTTACGTCTTCTAGTTTAATAGCAATCACTTCTTCGGTCATTTATATAAATATTATTTTATGGATGTGTTTAAGAAGACGGCAATATACGCTGAAGCTTTGCGGGTTTACAGCCGTGGCCTCCCTCAATACCTCGGCGAAATCCCGTCTAAGCACCTCCAGCATAAAGCGTTGGATACCTACATCACATTCATCCGCGGCTTTACAGCCATGGCTTTTTGCGAAAACAGATAAATAAGCTTCTTACAAATGGTCTACAAAGTTTAATTCTAATTTTTTGAATACAAAAAAACCTATAACAAAAACTATAACGGAACACAATACCGGATATATAACAATATATAGTAACATATATGGGTTATCCCGGCTCAAAACGGACAAATAATCCCTTAAAAAAATAACTCTGTACAAAGTTACGATGCTAACAAATGGATTAAGCAGGTACAGCTTGAAAAAAACGTTCGGCATACTTTTAACCAAGTCAATGGGATAAAATATCGGGGATAAATAAAAAATAATTAAAAGAAAAATTTCAACTATATACCTTATATCCCTGAACCGTACCTGTATACTGCTTACAAAAAGACTAGCCCCTATAATTAAAACCGTTTCGAGAAAAATAATCATGGGAAGGAAGATGACGAATCTACTAAACTTTATATTAAGGACAGAAAAGACTATGCCCATTATCCCTATAGAGATCAAAAAAGTTATAAGATTTGATAGAATATTCGACAATGGAATTACTTCTCTGGGAAAATAAACATCTTTGACCAGTGAACCGCTTCCTGAAATTTTTGTTACTGCAGAAGACAAAGAAGAGGCAAAATAATTCCAGGGCAGGACCCCTGTTATAAGATAAAGCGGGAAAGGATATCCGGGTATAATTACTTTTATGATTTTAGAAAAGACGGCTATTAACGTGGCAATAAGACAGAGCGGCATAAGAAAAGCCCACAAAATTCCTAAAAGAGGGTACCTGTATTGAACGGCGAATTCTTTTATGCCTAACTGCCAAATTAAGCTTTTGTATTTTAATAACTTTTTAAATTGAAGAAATAACTTTGTAGGCAACTGACTTTAATTTTTTTAATAGGTTTTAATATTTATTAGGTTTATTGTACCTCCGGCAAGAATTTTGTCAATTTAATTTTGATAATATTATATTAATTTTATTATTAATGATATAAGGATTAAGGCGGACAAATGATAACATGCATAACTATTTTGAAAATACCTCCTGCGGGATACCATTTGTGATATTCTCAACCTTGAACATAGCGCCTTTTTAGATACAATTACCAAAATTTCCTCCAAACATATTAATAAAATACTCTTTATAGCCTGCCCTGTCTATGGCAACCTTGCTCATAGTAATGCTATCCCAGCACAATATACCTTGTCATTTCCATGATTAAGTTAGGTAGCCTTCTTGAAAGATTCTGTAGCCCATATAGAGTCTCCGGAAACTCTGTAACATTCTCGCAATTATAGTGATAGATTACCAGTTTAGGGATTAAATTCAACGGCCTTCTTGAAATACTATAAACTTTTTAATGCTCACCATGGTCTTTATAAAGAACTCTTTTTGCCTCATAATCTCCATGCCTGTTAGAATTGAGCTTTGTAACTTCTCTGGATCCTTTAGCCTTAAACAGCTTCTCTTCATTATATAGTCCATAGCTATTTCTCCTTAAAATTAAATATTTTTTCTTCCATTATCTTATCGTATATATTCTGTGCCATAATCCCATATCCCTTAGCATTGCAATGACTATCAGGAACAAAATATTCTTCAAATCTTTCTGTTTTTAGTAACTTATTAAATAAACTACAATTATCAACGAAAGGAATCAAATACTCTTCAGCAACCTTTTTTATACTTTCATTTGCTCTATGCTGATATGGATAATTCTGCAAGATAATTCTTATTCCTTCTTTTTGACATATTTTTACAATTTTTTCAATATCGGATTTTACCCAGTCATCAATATCTCTATTATGATTTTTGTTTTTAAAAATCATATTATAATTTGATAAATAAGGATCTCTCTTTGCCGAAATGTACAATAAATTTATTATTTTAGAATACTCCTCTTTCCTCATATAAGACCGCATTTCACTAATACCATAATAGTTGAGTGCATTAAATGGGCCTGCTCTTATGCCTTCCTTAAACCATTTTATTGCTTCTTCGTAGTTTTTCTGTTCTTTATAGGTCCAGCCGAGTCCAGAATAACTATTGCTGTGAGCGGGGTTCAGCTTTATTGCTTCCTTAAACCATTTTATTGCCTCTTCGTAGTTTCCTTGCTGTTGATAACATTCACCTATGCCATTATAAACACTTACATTATGCGGATCAATTTTTATCGCTTCCTTAAACCATTTTATCGCTTCTTCGTGGTTTTTCCGGTCTTTATCTATTAACCTGTTTGCCATAACAAAGCTGGGATCTTCTGTAGAAATTAACTTCTTATCTTTTAATTCTTTAACCGAAAATTTATATTTATTCTGATTTATTTTATTTATAATCCCCAGTTCAATAAGGAAGTGCAACGCTTAGGGTAATATGTTATCCTAGGCGTCATGAAAAACACATACAAGCAACTCTCCAGCGAAGAGAGAGA
>JAGVOB010000038.1 GCA_020052955.1 Candidatus Omnitrophota bacterium
ATACGGGAGTCGCCCCAGCGACGGTGCATATATAGATTAAGTTTCAGTGATTAAATTCTCAAAATAGGTTCGCACTGCGTTTAATAAGTGCGACCAGATTAGCTCACAGTTAACAAGCTTGCGCCTGTAGCTCAGTTGGATAGAGCAACTGCCTTCTAAGCAGTGGGCCGGGCGTTCGAATCGCCCCAGGCGCGCCATATTTAGTTGACAGTACACGGTGGACAGCTGGCGGAAAAGACAAACCAGAATCAATGCTATAGACGAGAACGCAAAAAAAGATGATTATCTACGAAGGAATACTACGGGAATTTCAAAAACAGAAAGTAAAATATATTATTGTCGGAGGGGTTGCTTTTAATCTGCTGGGTGGATATCGAAATACACTTGATTTGGATATTCTGGTTCAGATGACAGATGGCAATCTTCGTAAGGTAATAACCATACTAAAAAAAGCAGGTTATCACGTTAAACAGCCCGTTGATCCCATGGGAATAGCTGACAAAAAGACGCGTGAAGATTGGATTAAAAACAAACACATGAAAGCATTTAATTTTTATAAAGGAGAAAGAAGTTACGAAGAAATTGACATAATAATTGATGCCCCGGTAACATATACGGGTGCTATAAAAAATGCCAAAAAGGTAAAAATAGGAACACTGAATATTAGCGTCATCTCACCAAGAGACCTTATAAATATGAAAAGAGGCACAGGACGTGATGTTGATTCCGGAGATATTAGTGTTTTGAAATCAATGTGTCGTAAAAGATGAATAAGTGGCCGTCAGCAAAAGAAAAAACAGTAAGAGGTAGTAGCATATCTCCTCAGAAAAAGCTTGAGGGAATGCGTTTGATGAATGAATTGCAAGATAAAGTATTAACGCTACGCCAAAAACTTTTACGTCGTAAACTCCGGGAATCTCTTTAATAGTCGTTTTATCAACTAACTGTGAACTATTGCCGTGACCTCCCCCAATTACTTTGACACTTATATAATAGTTTGATATAATATTAATGTGGTAAAAAGAAAATGTAGAGTTTGCGGAAAAGAGATATGGATAAAGAAATCGCACATAAAAAGAGGATGGGGTAAATATTGTTCAAAAAAATGCCAGGCCAAAACTCAAATAAAAGGCAAATGGCTTGAATGTGACTATTGCGGAAAGAAAATTTACAGAACGCCAAAAGATTTCAGAAGATCAAAAAGTAAGAAATTTTTTTGTTCCATTTCCTGCCATTGTGCCTGGGAGAATAAAAACAGACGTTGCGGGGAAAATGCGCCTAATTGGATAGCAGGAGAAAGTGTCTATAGAAGGCTTTTAAAAAGATATGGCAAACCAGAAAAATGTTCTAGATGTGGCATTGGTGATCGCAGGGTTTTGTGCGTACATCATCGCGATGGCAACAGAAAAAATAATAAAGCAGAAAACCTAGAATGGTTTTGCAGAAATTGTCATTATATTATTCATTTAAGTTAAAATAAAACGGTGGGTGTGGCGCAATGGCTAGCGCATTAGACTGTGGCTCTAAGGGCTGCGGGTTCGATCCCCGTCACCCACCCCAATTATTACCCTCATGCGAACCAGGGTTCTCTTGAGCCACATTCGCCTGAGTGTTTAGAGCTGCCTGATGGGGAATCAATAGATTTTGAGCCATCAGAAATGCTTGAATTTACCAAGTATATACAAAGATATTCATCGGTAACGCCCAGGACTTATGTGTTTGAATTCCCCTTTTATACCATTATAAGCAATGCCAGACAGAAATTCTGCTTAGGCACCCGCCCTGAAGATTTAGACCACATTATCACTATCGAGCGAAAAGCTTTAGAAAGACACCAGGCCCACCTGAATCGGCTTGAGCGGTTTCCTCTTGATAAGGCCGAATATTATCTGAGATTGAAAGAATCTCACGGTGTGAATAGTATTAGGGGGCTTTCTAAGGTTACAGGTGAGGATTGGTCATACATTGCTAAAATTATAAGAACTTTGGAGTTACCTGAATCAATCAAGGACTTCCTGCGAAGCAATAAAAGCGACCCTGCTATTTTACAATTCTTTCACCTGAGGAAGCTGCTCGGCATTGTAAGACAAGGCGAAGAGCGCCTGCAATTAAGCCGTTTTAGAGAACTTATGCAGGAATTGGAAGAGGGTAATGCAGTTGTAACAAGAGGATAGTGCTTTGGAGTAAAGAGGTTAGGGGGAAATTAGTAAATAAACAAGAATTTTATGAATGTTGCATAATGTGTAACGATGTTGCATTATGGGACGCAAAACCGGATGAAGAAATATGCCTTCGGAAAAGAATAAACAAGGCCTTGTGATTGACTGGCCTGCCTTTATTGATTCGTGCTCAAAACAGAAAAGATGCAGATATCTTGAAATTACAGGCAAAACCGCATTATGCAGCAATCCGCATTGCTTTCTCTCTATCTGGTATTTCCTTAGATACAAGGGTGAAGGGCATCATTGGGAAGACATGCATTTTAACATGCAGAGGGGATGCTTTTGTTTTGAGGACATGGGAATATTCGGGTGTTGCCCTTCAAGAGAAAAATCAGACAGCATGTGCAAGAGAGCGATAGAAGATTTTCCCCGGCCAGATGCAATATTTTATCTGGTATTCCAATGATGTTTTAGGGCAAAAATTGAAAACACTACTCATTGAAAAAGCCAAAGAAGGGGTAGAGGTTAAAATACTTTATGATTATTCCGGCTGTTTTATGAGGCTAGGGCGCGGCTATATCCGCTCACTGCGAAAAGCCGGCATCCTCATTTATCCATTTTTTAATTACTTGTCCTTTTTTAAAACGCACACGTTTAATTATCGAAACCATCGAAAAATTGTCGTGATCGACGGTAAAATTGCTTATATGGGCGGCATGAATGTGGGCCAGGAATATATTGATGGGGGAAAGAAATACAAATCCTGGCGGGATACGCATATGAGATTTGAAGGGGATTCTGTCAATATGCTTCAGGCGGTTTTTGCGATCGATTGGTATAATACCGTGCCCAAAGAAGATATTTTTGAAAAGAAGTATTTCCCGACGATACCGGAAAAGATCGAATTAATCGGAAACCTTCCGGTTCAATTTCCGACATCCGGATATGATTCTCCTTGGCCGGCGATCATGCACTTGTATTTTTCGCTTATCACCATGGCGCAAAAGAATATTTATATTGTTTCCCCTTATTTTATTCCTGATTCAAGTTTATTGGTGGCTCTGAGGACAGCGGCGATGCGAGGCGTCAAAGTGACCGTGTTAATGGCGGGTGTTTACGATAATCCAATACCTTATTGGGCCGCATTTTCTTATTTTGAAGAACTGCTGAAATCGGGCGTGCGGATCTTTCAATACAAAAAAGGATTTATGCATGCCAAGATTTTATCCTGTGATGGCCGCATGTGTTCCATGGGGACGGCCAACTTTGACATTAGAAGTTTGAAGTTAAACTACGAAGTCAATGCTGTGTTCTATGATGAGAAATTAACTCTGGAGACAGATCAGCAGATTGCCAAAGACTTGGAAGGTTCAACGGAAGTCACTTTAGCGGATTTTAATCAAATTTCATTATTGGTTCGTCTCAGGAATTCCCTTATGAGGCTTTCTTCTGCGTTGCTTTAATATTTATTTAACTGCCCTGATTGATTGCAGGAGCATTATAATATTTCAAGCGAGAACGATGCAAATTTGACACATACGGTACATCGCGCTCATAACCTTTAATTTGGCTATGTATGCTTGGGTGTAGTTAGTAAACAGGTTCTAACCTCGTTGAGCCAGCGACCCCAATTATTCATGAGATGAGGCTAAAGTATGTTTGAGCAAAAAAAGCAAAAAGTCGCGCCGGTTCATGTATTCATAAGAAGATTGCTTATATACAATGGAATAGCCATTCTTTTGACTATGTTCGTTTTGATCATTGGCGTTGTTGGTTATCATTGGATAGCCGGTTATAATTGGGTTGATTCGTTCCTCAATGCGTCTATGATATTAGGGGGCATGGGGCAAGTCAATCTCCTTACTAATTCCGGCGCAAAAGTTTTTGCCTCACTCTATGCTCTTTTTAGCGGGATAGTATTTATTGCTGTAATGGGGATAGTTTTTTCTCCAATTATACATCGAATGTTTCATAAATCTCATATTGATGATGAAGATATGCATGCATCAATATCGTCTAACCGGTAATTAAAAATAGCGAGAGGTTTCCCTCATGGAACATGAGAGGGACCCAGCTTTCTAACTAATTGTAGCGCAATGAGTTACAATAACGCCCCGACGGACATCAATCGTTGGGGCGCTTTATCTCCTAGGGTTTGCGATGGTTAGGGTGTTAGCAGTTTGTTCCCGTCGGTAAAATAGTCATTTCCACTCTCTGTATAGTAGGCCTCTCTAAAATAAAAGAAATAGCCGAATATTTGGCCAATTCCTCTCTTATATAATGCTTTCTATATAATGCTATTGTCAGCGATATTTGCGTATAATTTAGATCGACATATGAGCATTATATAGAGAATGTTTCTGTCATTGGCCCTTTTTGGCGGCCCTCATGGGAGCCACCTTAATTTATTGACTAGTTTTCTTATGTGCAGTAAAATACATCATAGTAGAGTATAGCCACAGAGTATTCCTCTTGTTGAGAGCTAGGGGGATTCGTTTCTGAAAGAGGTATGTCTTTAGTTCGGGAACTGATACCCTGGGGAAATGGGTCCAAAAACTAGTCGAGATATTTTGATGGAAAGTAACCAGAAAAAAACATTGCAACGTCTTTTCCCCAAGCGGATTGATATATTACTATTGATTATAGCTTCCGCTGTATTGCTTTTTATCGGTTTCCGTCTGCCTATCCTTACCGTCCGCAAATTATGGGAGAGAAATACCTTTTCTATACTATCGGGGATAATAAATCTCTGGAAGGGTAAGTATTATTTCCTTTCGGTTATTATTTTCCTCTTTTCTGTTGTTACTCCGATCGTAAAATTGGTGATACTTTTTGTAATTTGGTTCGTAAGATTAAGGAATCATCAAAGAAAATGGCTTCTCTACGGTTTGGGCTTTCTGGGGAAATGGTCAATGCTGGATGTTTTTGTAACAGCCATTATTATTGTATCCATAAAATTGGGCGTATTGGCAAGCGCTAAGGCTGAAATAGGTATTTATTACTTCGGGATATCGATCATCTTGGCCATGCTTGCTACCGCTTTACAGAATAATTTAGTAAATCACTCGGACAAATCGCATCTGTTATAGAATCCGTTTCTGAAAGAAGCAGGTCTCAACTCGGGAATCCTTTGGCAGGCTCGAGATAGGATGTTCCTTTGAGAAACTGACCCAGATAGCAGATAGAGTGTTCTTCTTGCTGGGCCAAAAATATCAGTAAATTAATATAAATAAAAATGAAAAAGAAAACGAAAAATCCCTTATCGAGAAATAGAATCAGAAACGTAGAGCGCGTGCGTCTTGAGGGGGTAGTCCAGCAACAGGCTGATGAGCTCAAGATTAAAAATGGGCAATTAAGGACCGGGGCAGAGAAGCAGATAAGGTCAGAAGAGCAGATTCACATCTGTACCAAGGCGATGGAATCGACTGCCGACGGTATTTTTATTATTGATGCCCAAAAGCAAGATTTTCCTGTTATCTATGCCAATCAATCAGTTCAGAAGATGACAGGCTTCGCAAAAAGGGAAATCCTGGGCCGAAATTATTTCTTACTCTATAGAGTTGATGTCGATCCTCGTATTGTTAATGAAATAAAATAAACGATACGTAAAGGTAAATTTTTTCATGGAGAGATGCTTAATTTTAAAAAGAATGGTAAAAAATATTGGAATTTATTGCGTATTGCACCAGTGCGTGATTTGAGCGGTGCCGTCACCCATTATGTAGGGATTCAGACAGATGTTACCTTGATGAGGGAGAGGGAGTTAGGGTTAAAGAAAATTAAAGAAAGGAGAAACCATGGTTAATAAACTAGTGAAAACGTTATATGTTTTAGTCTGCGCTGTTTTAATTGTTCAGTTAACAGGATGTGGGACCCTTATGTATCCTGAACGCAGAGGACAAAAAGGCGGGAGGATTGATGCAGGGGTTGCTGTTATGGATGGGATTTGCTTATTGTTTTTTATAATTCCGGGTGTCATTGCTTACGCTGTTGACTTTTCTACGGGGACGATTTACCTACCGGGTACAGCTCGGGGTCCCCTAGATCTAAACGATATAAAACAGGTAAAATTTGATCCCAAGCATTATACCAATGAAACTATTGAAAAAATCATTAAAGAAGAAACCGGGTATACGGTGAAGCTAAACCAAGATAACATGAAAATTTCTAGATTAGAGTCTATTGATGACATGATGATGCGTTTTGCCGAGGTTTTGCCAGATATAAAAAATAATCGTATTGCTTTAAGCATGAAATAAATGACGTAGAGCCAAAAACAAGGAGGGCCTATGGGAGCAATATTGGGGCTAGTAGTCCTGGTTCTAGACATTATTGCTATTGTTGATGCTCTAAAAAGTTCCATGGACACAGGCAAAAAGGCATTGTGGATTATTCTGATACTTATTTTGCCTGTTGTTGGTATGGTGCTTTATTTTTTAATTGGCAAGAAGCAATAGCTTACGAGAGCCATTTTTGCCTGAGGAGATAAAGTAGAAAAGGAGAACGTATGAATAAGGGTACTTCAGTTGCACTTCTGGTTGTAGGAATTATCCTGTTAGTTTTTGGATTAAACGCCTACCACTCGGCTAGTTCCGATGTCTCGCGCTTTTTCACTGGTGCGCCTACAGACAAGGCGCTCTGGCTTTTGATTGGTGGATTGGTCGCTGGCATAGTCGGGTTTTTAGGTTTAGCTCGAAAGTAAGAGGGGTTCTATTGAAGGCAAAATGAGCGGGATGGGGAGGTGCCTATGAAGAAATTTCTTATAGTGTTGGGGATAGTAGTTATTTCACTGAGCGGCTGTGCTACGTGTGGAACATCATACTGCAGAGAACTATCTAACAATTCTAACTTGGCAGAGGCGAATGATAGCTATAGAAAAGCCATATATTGGCTGGACAAGGCAGAATGTTCTTCAACATCCGCCGAAGCGCAAAGCTCTTATACCACCCCACCGCAGAATCTTATCTTTCAGATGCTATTTTTAAGTTAAAAAAACTGGGGCACGATAATAATATAAACGTTTCTGAAGACATCTATCATTGCGAAAAAATTAAGAGAGAAACAGACGTTAAGATAGGCGCAGCTGACAGAACGAAGTAACTCCCTAAAATCTTAAGGCGACCGGTGCAAAAGATAATGTCCACTTAAAAGAGGTGGACATTTTACATCTATTTACTCGTCAAACAGTTACGTCATTTCAGACCAGAAATGACCGGACAAAACGGACAATCCTGCTTCATAATTGCTACAAAATTCTCTTCGATAATTTTGTAGCACTCGCAGGATTTCGTTAGATAAAAGCTTAATGGTGCTCAAAATTTCGCGAGGAAATGACCTCTCTGATCCCCGAATTTTCTGTAGACGCAATATAATAATGTCAGTATTCTGCAAATAGAAAATGTCAGGTATACTCACCCTAAAAAGGGGTGAGTAACGATGTTATACCTGAC
>JAGVOB010000190.1 GCA_020052955.1 Candidatus Omnitrophota bacterium
CAGGAGAGCTGTTTATAGTTTTTATTTTTCATAACACCTAGGATACATGATTATCCTAAGTGTTGCACTTCATTATTGAACTTGGTACTTTGATTTTTGGATTAAACCTATGGAATCTAAAAAAATCTTCTGCGATATAACAAAATGTACCGGCTGCAGGACCTGTGAACTTGCCTGTGCGGTAGAGCATTCCGTAGCCAAAGATTTATTTCTGGCTATATTGGAAAAGCCAAGGCCAAAAAAAAGGCGGGATACCCAGTTTATCGAAAGGAACGTATCGCACTCTATCGATTGCCAGCACTGCGACGAACCGCCATGCGTCGAGGCATGTATGGCGTCATGCATAAGCAAGGATAAAAAAACCGGCAAGGTGGAAATAGACATAAAGCGGTGCGTGGGGTGCTGGATGTGTATAATGGTTTGTCCATTTGCTTCAATTATACGACGCTATGCGGAGGATGCCGAATGTAGTTACTCCTTGGGTGATGCTTTGGCACCCCGAAGCGCTACTTCGCAGAATAACCACATTCGGGGCAATAAAGCATTGAAATGCGATCTATGCCCTGACAGGGATAGCCCTGCCTGTGTGGATAGCTGTCCGACCAGGGCATTATCATACGAGACGCGTTCAGAGAGAGGTCAAAAAGAAAAATAAGGATACAGTAGGATTGATTAAATGAAGAAAAGGAATACCTTTGTAGTAATAGGAAATTCCGCGGCCGGTTTATCGTGCCTTGAGGCTATGCGCGAAGTAGATAAGGATGCAAGAATTATAAATATCTCCAGGGAACCTTATAAAAGGCCTTATTCAAGATGCCTTTTAAGCTATTATCTTGCGGGAGCAATAAGCGAAGATAGGATATGGATACGGCCTGAGAATTATTATAAGGATTTGAATGTTGAGCCGATGTTAAAGACAGAGGTGCTTTCCGTTGACGAGAAGAACAGGAAAATGAAGCTCTCCGATAAAAGCGTAGTTGAATACGATAAACTGCTGTGTGCTGCAGGTGCCTCCTCTAAAAAGCTGGATATAAAAGGCATAGATAAAAAGGGAACTTTCTACCTGCGCACACTGGAAGACGCAGAAGGCATAATATCGATGCTTAAAGACGTAAATGATGTGGCTATACTCGGCGGCGGTCTTATCGGTATGCGCGCTGCCTATAGCTTGCGCAAGCAGAATAAAAGGGTGCGTGTTATAGTTAAGTCCAGCCACATATTTTCGCAGATTCTTGATTTTGAGTCTGCTGATATGCTAAGGAGTCAGCTTGAAAAAAACGGCGTAGAGATAAATACGGGGCTTGAGGCAGTGGAAATATCTGGAAAAGACAGGGTTGAAGCGATAGGGCTTGATGACGGGAATAGATTGGATTGTCAGCTGGTGATAATAGGTAAAGGGGTATCTCCTAACTCTGATATGTTAAGCGGGAAGGTTAAGACTAATTACGGTATTCTGGTTAATGAGAATTTGCGGACCTCAAATGATGCTATATTTGCCTCAGGCGATGTAGCACAGACCTATGACCTGCTTGAGGAAAAGACTACCATAAATGCAATATGGCCGACGGCTGTAAAACAGGGCAGGATTGCCGGCTTAAATATGGCAGGCAAGAATACTATATATGAGGGTTCTTGCGGTATGAACTCAGTTGAATTCTTTGGGATGTCTGTTATATCCTTCGGTAATGTCAGGCCTAAATCCGGTGAATTTGAAGAGCTAATTCAGGCAGACCTCTCCCATAATATCTATAGAAAGGTGGTTTTAAAGAATAATAAAATTGTAGGAGCCATATTTGTAAATGATATTGAAAGGCACGGAATTATTCTAAATCTCGCCTTACAGAAAATAGATATTTCCGATATAAAAGATATCTTGGTTGATGAATATTTTGATTACGGTAAGGTCATACCTTTAATAAAAAGACAGAAGGATAAATTTAAAAGGCAGGAGTATTCGGATACTATTTCAACATATGCCGAAGGAAGCTCGTTTGTGTAGAAAGTCTTCGGCATCCCGAGGCTATACTATGCAGGCCAGATTCATTCGGGATAATTGATTTTTTAAATAAAGACATAATTTATACGGAGTACAAAATTTGGGATTATAAGTATGAATTGTCCCGACTCATATGATGTGTAAAAATTTTAAAATAAAATTTTTACACATTCGTCGGGATTAATTCGTCCGCCTCGGGTGGACTCATTAAGGAGGTTTTATAAATGTCAAAGATTATCGCTACAAGGGCTATAAAAGGTGCCCATAAAATAGTAGATAGGGCTAAGAATGAATTAGCTAAAGCCATCGAGGCAAAGGGGAAGGATTTTCAGGTTTCATTTCCCGACACGCACTATTCTCTCCCGTTTGCATATGCAATGCTTGGCATAAAAGCTTCCAGGATAGGAGATCTTATTGAGATAATAGATTATGCGCAATCTTTACTTCCGCCGGTGCCTTCAGAAAATGTATGGCTTCCTTATCTGGGTCCTACGCTGGACGCAGGAATGGCTACATTGTTTTCCGAGGAGGTTATCGAGGTATTGAAATATGCCTTAGGCCCTTCGCCTTCCTATGATTACTGGGTAGGATTTACTAATGATGCTATCCTAAGAGAGCAGGGTATAAAACTTGTGGATGGCAGGATGCCCGGTTTTGCGGCGATAGTAGGCTCTACCCCTACAAATGAAGAGGCGGTCAGGATTATTAGAGAGCTCCAGGAAAAACGCATTCTTGTTTTTATGTCTGCAAGCGCTAACGGAAAATGCATAGCAGAACAGCTCGCCGAAGAGAACGTGCAGATGGGGTGGGATACATTTTTAGTGCCCCACGGAAAAGATATATCAGCTACCGTATATGCCTTAAACATAGCAGTGCGCGCCGCTATTATGTTCGGCGGGATAACGCCTAAAGGAATAAAAGAGGCGAAGGATATACTTATATATAATAAAAACAGGGTTAATGCCTTTGTTTTGGCTCTTGGCGAGGTGGATGATGAAAAGCATGCAAATGCAGCAGGTGCTATAAACTTTGGTTTCCCCGCTATAGCTGATACAGATATAGATCAGATATTGCCGACAGGCATATGCAAGTATGAACATGTCGTATCACCCGTAGAGAGAGATAAGATGGTTCAAAAGGCTATAGAGGTAAGGGGCCTTAAAATAACTACGGAAAAAATTGATATCCCTGTTCCCCATGGGCCTGCCTTTGAAGGCGAACGCGTCAGAAAGGAACAGACAGGCGCTGAGATAGGCGCTAAATTTTCAAAGGCGTTCGAATATCTGCGCATGAAAAAACTTGAAGGGGTTGAAGACGGGAAGATTACGGTAATCGGACCCGAATTGGACGAGTTCAAAGATGGCTCTGCTGTCCCCTTCGCTCTCGTCATAGATGTAGCGGGCAGGAAAATGCAGCCAGACTTTGAATCTGTGCTTGAGCGAAGGATTCATACTTTCCTTAGCGAGGCCATGGGAGTTATGCATACAGGACAGCGTAATATGATATGGGTAAGAATAAGTAAAGAAGCGCGTAAGGCAGGATTTAAATTCAGGCATTTTGGGGTTATAATGCATTCAAAACTCCTGCATGATTTTCCATCAATCGTTGACAAGGTTAGCGTGACTGTATACACAAAAGAAGAGGATGTAGAGCGCCTGTTGCCGGAGGCGCTAAAGGCGTTTGACGAAAGGGATGAACGGTTATCTGGCCTTACGGATGAATCCGTTGATGTCTTTTATTCCTGCAAGCTATGCCAGTCATACGCGCCGAACCATGTATGTATAATATCCCCTCAAAGACTGGGCCTTTGCGGTGCATATAGCTGGCTTGACGGAAAGGCGGCTTTCGAGATAAATCCGACAGGAGGCAACGAGCCTGTATCAAAAGGAACTTGTCTAAGCGAGGAAAAAGGAGAATGGCAGGGGATAAACGATTACCTCTATGTTAAATCCAACAAGGCGCTTTCACGCTTTAGTCTGTATTCAATTATAGACGCGCCCACTACATCCTGCGGTTGTTTTGAATGTATAATTGCGCTTATACCAGAGGCAAATGGCGTGATGATAGTGAACCGCGGTTTCTCCGAAATGACGCCATGCGGTATGAAGTTTACGACGTTAGCTGGTTCTGTTGGAGGAGGAGAACAGGTGCCCGGTTTTCTTGGCGTTGGAAAGCTTTATATAACCAGCAAAAAGTTTATATCAGCAGAAGGCGGATTTAAGCGAATTGTGTGGATGACAAAAGAATTGAAAGATGCCTTAAGTGACAGGATGAAGAAGCGCGCAGAGGAGATGGGCGAACCGGATTTTGTAGATAAAATAGCAGATGAAACCATAGCCATAACAACAGAAGAATTATTGTCATTTTTAGAAAAGGTGAAGCATCCGGCACTTGCAATGCCAGCGATGATGTAAATGAAGGCACAACTTACAGAACGTAGTGATTGTAAGTTGTTTGCCTGAATTTATCCCTCATTGTTTTGCTTGCAAAACAATGAGGGATAAATTGAAATGAAGCCCATCCGCCACAGGACTTTGGCGGACAATAGGGAATAAAAAATTAAAATTTAAAAATCAAATAACCAAGTTCAATAATGAAGTGCAACACTTAGGATAATCATGTATCCTAGGTGTTATGAAAAATAAAAACTATAAACAGCTCTCCTGC
>JAGVOB010000094.1 GCA_020052955.1 Candidatus Omnitrophota bacterium
CAGGAGAGCTGTTTATAGTTTTTATTTTTCATAACACCTAGGATACATGATTATCCTAAGTGTTGCACTTCATTATTGAACTTGGTACTTTGATTTTTGCATTAAACCTTTATTTTGTTTGCAGGGCATCATAAGGCCCATGCATTAATATGTATCGCCCTTCTTCTTATCCTCTTTTTCCTTTGAGTCCTTTGAAGGCTCCTTCTCTTTTGTCTTTATAAGAAGTTTCCACGGGTGCCTCTTTATATCCTGAACAAGATCTTCCAGCTGCCTATATAAACCGTCATCCGTAAAAAGCTTACCTATAGTGCCTTCCCCTTTTTCCACCCTTTCCAGTATCCTGTTAGCATACTCCGTTGCTGTGTCGATTTTCTTAAGAACATCCAGCGCCTTTTCGGTAACCTTTTCCATAGAGGTGGGATCATAACCCTCAAGAACGTCATTTTCGCTTAAGATACTCTTATAATTCACCCCAGGCATAATCTCTATGTACTTCTCCCCTAAAAGTCCGAGTGTATTTATATAGGCCTTTGAATCCGACTGGACCTTTACATTCCTCTCCAGCCATGCAACTGCCTCAACCTTTGTACTTGCGTTATCCGGGTCGCTTTTTATAACTATATCTTTAACCTCTCCTACGCTAACCCCGGCAACCCTTACGGGAGCGCCGACTTCAAGGCCGTTAGCAAAATTAAAGATCACCTTGATGTTATAGCCCACCCTGAAGAAATTCTTTCCCCCTATCGAAAATACAACTATGGTCAGAATTATTACGCCGATAAAAACAAATATGCCTACCTTTACTTCCAGATTGCTTTTTTGTCTTATCATTTTTTCACCACCTTTAGATTTAACCTTCTTCCGTTATGGGGCCTGCAGCCAACCCCTTTATAAACTGATGTACAATCGGATTTTTAGTGTTCTTTATCTCCTCCGGCGTTCCTACCTCTATAATTTTTCCCTTATATAACATCGCGACCCTCGTCGCAACTTTATAAGCGCTTACCATATCGTGTGTAACTACTATGGAGGTAATATTTAATCTTTTGTGCAATTCTATAATCAGCTCATTTACTGCATCTGCCATTATAGGGTCTACCCCGGTTGTCGGCTCATCGTAAAGCACTATCTGGGGATTGGTGCATATCGCCCTGGCAAGGCCCGCCCGTTTCCTCATGCCGCCGCTTAGTTCGGAAGGCTTTAAATCATCGATGCCCTTAAGGCCAACCATAGCAAGGCATTCCTTTACCCGTGAGTTTATTGCCGCCTCATCATATCTTCTTTCTTTTAATGAGAACCCTACATTCTCGCCTATTGTAAGGGAGTCAAAAAGGGCCGCGCCCTGAAACAGCATCCCGAACTTAAGCCTTAGATTATTAAGTTCTTTTTCGCTCATCCTGGTTATATCATTTCCATCTATTATAACCTGGCCTGAATCGGGTTTTAAAATACCTATAATATGCTTGAGCAAAACGCTCTTTCCGCAACCGCTCCTTCCGATTATAACCATGGTCTCGCCCGCTTGAATAGTAAGATTCAAGCTATCCAATACCAGATGGTCTTCAAAGGATTTACATATGTTTATTATCTCTATCATATTTTAAGTAAAGAATTTAATCCAAAAATTAAAATGTAAAAATCAAAATGGCATATCAAAATCCAAAAACTTTTAATTCATTTTACATTTTGGATTGTCATTTTAAATTTTGATTTTTAATATTTGAATTTATATAACATTCAAATTCAACCTGTAAAACATTACGTAGCCCTAAAATGCAAAATAAAAAATAGCCGTGAATAAACAATCTGACGCAATTATAAGTATAAATGAAATAACCACCGATAATGTGGTTGAGCGGCCGACTCCCTCGGCGCCGCCCTCTGTCCTGAAACCCTCGTAACAGCCTATTATGGAAATTATAATTGCAAATATCACGCTCTTAAAAAGACCCGAGAAAATATCTTTAAACATAAGCGGCTCATAAGTCATTCTAATATAAATGCTATGGCTTATGCCGAGCTTGTATACTCCCACAAGATACCCGCCGAACATCCCGATAAAATCCGCATAGACAGTCAAAAGAGGCAGCATTATAACAGTCGCTAAAAACCTGGGTACAACCAAGTATTGAATAGGATTTGCCGCAAGCGTCTCAAGCGCGTCTATTTGTTCGGTCACCTTCATCGTTCCGAGCTCTGCTGTAATTGACGCCCCAACCCTACCCGCAACAACCAATGCTGTAAGGACAGGGCCTAATTCCCTTGTCATAGAAAGTGCCACAAGGCTTGCGATATACAGCGTCGCGGATATCTTCTGCATCTGATATGCGCTCTGAAGAGCAAGGACTATGCCCGTGAACATACTGGTCAGAAGCACAATCGGCAGGCTGCTCACCCCTATCTTGTTCATCTGGTCAAGGATATGATTTTTCCTGATGCGGGAGGTAAACATCCAAAATAGGGTCTGATAAAAAAGAACTGAGACTGCCCCCATATAGTTAAAAAATGCCAGAAGCCTTTTCCCGAACCTGCTGGTTATATCCATATCATTCTAAAGATCTCTCGTCGAGACTTCGTCTCTCCTCGAGATGAGAGCATTGAAAAGAAAAACTTTTTCAGCGCTCTCAAAATTTAACCTTATGCTGTAATTCAAGGGTTTCTTCCCTGTCCCTGAGGCGCATCTTAAGTGAATTGCTGTTTTTCATCTTGTACTCAAGCTCTATTTCATCATCGCTTGTATCGCGGGCATATGCCTCATCGCTTATAAGCTTCTTGAAGTTTATCCTGAAGTCCTCTCCAATATTCTTCTGGAGTATTAACTCTTCTTCCTCACTCGCCTCTTTTGCTATGTTCCACCCCTCCCAGATAACCGTATTATCGCTCAAGCGTATGCGGATACCCTCAAGAAAGCGCGGCTTGCCAAGCCTTCTCAAATCAAGAAATCCATCCAGCATAAGATATCCCTTCTCCCTTAAGACCTGAGAATCAAGTATCTTAAGCTCCGGGCCATCCCCCTCAAGATTTACATTTAAGGTTTCGTAGTCTACAAAACCAATTTTACCATATTTCCCCTGGAACCTACCTTTAATTTTTGGCCTTGACAACGTTCCCTCTATAATCATACTGCCGGATAACTTCCCGGATAGCGACTCTCTTACCTTTGGGCTTCCAAACATAACCAGATCCGATAATTCCATATCCGTCAGCCGAACCCGCACATTTATATCAAAGGGTCTTTTTAGATCTATAATTCCGTCTGCGGTAAAAGACTCTCCGAATGAAAACCTTTCTAAGCGCAATACGCCGTTTCTATATTCAAAGTTTGCATTAAGTTCTGCCATAGGATTAAAATCGATGAGCGTATTTCTCGTGATAAGCGTCCCTTTTACGGATACCAAGTTCCCTTTATCAAAATATATATTGCCTAACAGATGAGCGTTTACGAGCACATCGTAGCTAAAAATATCCGCGTGGTTTATACCGGCATAGGCTGAAAAATGCTTTACGCCGGGCTCAACGGATTCTCCGCTTTGCAATATATCCTTTTTAAGCTGCTCTATGCCGGTGGTTACATTAACAGAATTATCCAAACTGTTTTTGTAGGGGGAGATATTTATAAGGAAATCGAATTTATTTATATCTAATGCCAGATTAATCAGATAAAGATTTCCTACTATTAAATCCTTTATCTTGAATAAACTTTTATCGAGGAGCAAGTTACCGTTAAGATTTAACCTCGGATTAGTAAACAAACTTATCCACCCGGTAATAGATGAGTTATCTGCGGTGCCCTTAAGATCTATAGCGCCGTTTATACCGGGGCTCTTGGAACTTATGCTTATATCCAGAGAGGGCACTTTAGAAATATACGACACATCCCCGCGCATATTTATAGGGATATCAAATATCTTTACCCTAACGTCTTTAAATTCAATCTTATTTGAATTAATTCCGAGTTTTCCCGAGAGCTCATTCAAAAGCAATGAGGAATTTCCAATAATAACAGCTCCATCCTCAATACCCGCCTGAATATCTCTTGGAAATATGATAGTATTATTTCCCATAATAAGCGAGAAATCATCTATTATAGAGCCTATATATAACCTTGGGCTTGTTAGTTGTATAAACCTCACTTTGCTAAATTTTTTTAATAGAATATCTACAGGATTATACTTTAATACCACCTTTTTTACTTCCAGGAAAGTACGCCCGTCTTCGGTGTTTAATACTTTCACATTTTTTAAGGCTATATTAAATGGGAGGGTCGCCTTCAGGCTGCCTATATGAACCTCCTTTTTTAGAATATAGGCCAGTCTTTTCTCTGCCCTCTCTCTCAATGTGCCCATAGAAATTGTTATCCTCATTATTAAAACAAATATACCTAACGCTGCTATAATCCAGAATATATACTTTTTTGGGATTATCTCTGGTCTGCCCATAGAATACCCCGCGGGCTCACCCATCCAACGACATCCCCCGGTGAGAACCACAGTCGCTTTTTCGCATTTCCGTCAATAACGAGACTTCGCGGGCTCGCCTCGCTGACGCTGTGGCGAAGCGGGCAGGCAGATGCGAAAGGGGATAAAGCCTTCCATAACTCCTCGGGCTAAAGCCCGAGGTTTCCGTCTGGCTCATACTGCACTTCGCCTTGCTCAGTGTCCTGAGCTTTTGCGAAGGAACCGGCATTGTTCATCCCTGCCCGCCAAAGGCGGGCGCACCCTGTCCCTCGCTTTGCTCGGGATGGTGAGCGTTAGGCGAACCAAAGGGTGCGGTTTTCCCCTCGTTTAGCTCGGGGACTTCGTTGGCCGCGAATGTATAAAAATTATATATTCTCAAATACGAGACTGTCTCCTTTGGCATCGACCTTTATGGGATTTCCTGGCTTCAGTTTTCCTTTTAATATCTCCTCAGAAAGAAGATCTTCTATATATTTTTGAATTGTCCTTTTAAGAGGCCTCGCCCCAAACATCTGGTCAAAACCTTTCTCTATCAGAAAATTCTTTGCTCCTTGAGAAAATTCCAACTTAAGTTCCTGTTCGCCGACTCGCTTATTAACTTCGACCAACTCAAAATCAACGATCTTCTCAAGATCCTCCTTGGTGAGGGAGTGGAAGACTATTATATCGTCTATCCTGTTTAAAAACTCCGGCTTAAAGGTCTTTTTTACCTCTTCCAAAAGCTTTGTCTTCATAGCCTGATATGAGGCATCCTCCTTAGGAGGCGTAAATCCCAGAGAGCCCTGTTTTCTGAGCATCTCCGCCCCTATATTACTTGTCATTATAAGCACTGTATTCCTGAAATCAACGTGTCTGCCTAAGCTATCCGTAAGACGGCCGTCCTCCAGTACCTGTAAAAGTATATTGAATATGTCCGGGTGAGCTTTTTCTATCTCGTCAAGCAGGACCACGGAATATGGCCTTCTCCTCACCTTCTCCGTAAGCTGGCCGCCTTCCTCATAACCTACATAACCGGGCGGTGCGCCAACTAGCCGGGAGACATTAAACTTTTCCATATACTCTGACATATCAAGCTGTATCATAGCGTCCTCATCGCCGAACATAAACTCGGCAAGGGCCCTTCCCAAAAGGGTCTTTCCTACCCCGCTCGGGCCCAGGAATACAAAAGAACCTATGGGCCTTCTCGGGTCTTTCAGGCCCGCTCTCGAGCGCCTTACCGCATGGGCAATAGCACTTATGGCCTCATCCTGCCCCACAACCCTTTTATGCAGCCCCTCCTCCATCTTCAGCAGCTTCTCTGTTTCTTTTTCCTCAAGCCTTACCAGGGGTATCCCTGTCCACTTGGATACTATCAGGGCTATATCCTCGTCGGTTACCTCCGGCGGGTTTTCAATAGTCGACTGCTTCCAATTCTTCTTAATATTTTCAAGTTGAATTTTTGTTTGTTTTTCTTCGTCCCTGAAACGCGCCGCCTTTTCAAAATCCTGCCCCTTTACAGCAGCCTCCTTTTCCTTCCTGATATCCTCTATCTTTGTTTCCAGGTCTTTTACATCGGGAGGCGCTGTCATAAGACACAGCCTTGCACGGGAACCGGCCTCATCAATAACATCAATAGCCTTATCCGGAAGGAACCTTCCTGCGATATATCTGTCTGATAGCTTGGCTGCCGCCTTTAACGCTTCATCTGTAAACTTCACCCTGTGGTGCGCCTCGTATCTATCGCGCAGCCCCTTTAAAATCTCGATAGTCTCTTCTACACTCGGAGCATCTACCATGATGATCTGGAAGCGCCTCTCAAGGGCAGCATCCTTTTCTATATATTTCCTGTATTCGTCTAATGTCGTGGCGCCTATGCATTGTATCTCTCCCCTGGAAAGTGCCGGCTTCAGGATATTGGATGCGTCTATCGCGCCCTCTGCGCCTCCTGCACCAACTAAGGTATGCAGTTCGTCTATAAATACTATTATATTTTCAGAGCGCTTTATCTCATCCATAACCGCTTTTATGCGCTCTTCAAACTGCCCCCTGTATTTCGTGCCTGCCACCATAAGAGCGAGGTCCAGCACAATTATCCTCTTATCTTTTAAGATCTCAGGGATATCTCCCTTAATAACCTTCTGCGCAAGGCCTTCGACAATAGCCGTTTTCCCGACACCCGCCTCGCCCAATAGCACAGGATTATTCTTTGTGCGCCTGCTTAATATCTGTATGACGCGCTCTATCTCATTCTTCCTTCCTATAACAGGGTCAAGCTTGTTATCCCTTGCGAGGACAGTTAAATCTCTTCCGAAAGCATCCAGCGCAGGGGTTTTGGTTTTTGTCCCCTGACCTTGGCTTTTATTAACCACTCCTGGCGTCGCCGAGCCAAGCAGCTCCATAATCTCCTGTTTAACCTTTTCTAAATTCAGCCCCACGTTGATAAGCACCCTGCTTGCCATCCCCTCCGTCTCGCGGATAAGGCCAAGCAGAAGATGCTCTGTTCCAATATAATTATGCCCGAGGCTCCTGGCTTCCTCCATGGCAAACTCTATAACCTTCTTTGATTTTGGCGTAAACGGTATGTCGCCCGATACAATCGTCCCGGAGCCCGGCTGAACCAGTTTTTCCACCTCCTGCCTTATCATATCAAGGTTTAGCCCCAGGCTCTGCAACACCGCGGCGGCAACACCTTCCCCCTCGCGCAATAACCCCAGCAATATATGCTCTGTGCCTATATAATCATGGTTAAACTTTCGCGCTTCTTCTTTGGCAAGCATAATCACCTTTCTTGCTCTTTCTGTAAATCTGTCAAACATTTTAATCCCCCCTACAAGTAAGTTATTAGTTATGAGTTAATAACTAGTGAGCTACAATCATCACTTATCGCTCATAACTCGTGATTATTTTTTTTTAAGCTTTTCCCTTATAAGCTCTGCCCTTTTTAAATCCCGTTCATTGGAGTTTAAAATCTTACCCTCTAATTTCTGAAGATGTGAAGGCTGAATGAGAAGAAATAATTCATTAATATTCTGCCTGTTTATATCCTTTATAATGTCCATATCAACACCCATCCTTATGCTTGATAAAAGTTCAACCGTCTCATCGGTAGTAATTATGTGGGCATTTTTCAATGTGCCGTAAGAACGCCATATCTGATCTACTAGAACGGCCTTGTTCTGCTCTAAGAGACTTTTTCTGGCGCTCTGCTCATGCTCAAGCACCTGCTTTATAATCCTCTCCAGATTATCAAGTATTATATCCTCCTTCTGGCCCAGGGTCACCTGATTTGAAATCTGGAAGAAATTACCGGCTGCCTCTGTGCCCTCGCCGTATAAACCTCTTACTGTCAGGCCCAGCTTTGTAATAGCATGGATAATCTTCCCCATCTGTTTTGTCATAACAAGGCATGGCAAATGCATCATGCATGAACCGCGCAGCGCGGTACCGGTATTTGTCGGACAAGCGGTCAGGTATCCCCAATCGGAACTAAAGGCGTAATCAAGCTTCGTTTCTAATTCCTTATCTATCCTGTTAGCAAGTTTCCATGTATCCTGTATGTTAAATCCGGAACGCATCACCTGAATCCTAAGGTGATCCTCCTCGTTAATCATTATGCTGATAATCTCCCTGTCGCCTATAACGACTGCTTTAAAGCCGGGATTTTGCGCGTGTTCATAGCTTATGAGGTGCCGCTCAACCAGAAACTGCTTGTCCAGAGGGCTTATTTCGCTTAAATTCAAAAACAGGCTCCCTTTTAAAAATGATGTCTGCGCTATTGCATCCTTAACTTTATTAAATATCTCTTCTTCCTGTTTTTTATTAGCCCAGTGCACAAAGGGCGTTTTATTTAAATTTCGCGCAAGCCTTATTCTTGAACTTATTGCTATATCGGAATTAGGCCCTGTCCCCTTAAGCCACTCGCAGGTTTTCCTGACCAGCTCGTTTAATTCCATTAAAACCCCCGTCTAGTGCTCCATAACATAAATTCTTAATAATTATAGGCATGTTCCATCGCACTTCCGCTAGAGCGCTCACTTCGTTCTGCTTGGCACCCCCTCCCGAATGTAGAAACTCCTTAAGAGGCACATCGGGATCCCGATGCTCGACCTCTGCGGGCTACTACATTCGGGACAATCGTGGAGGACAATCTCCCCCACACCCTCTTGTGCACTGTATAGAAATTTTTGTTACAGTGCACTAGCCCTTCTCTTTCTCAAGTTCCCTTATTACATCCCTGAGCCTTGCCGCCTCCTCATACTCCTCAGCCTGAATGGCTCTCTGCAGCTTAAGCCTTAATTCCTCAACCTGCGATTTAGCCTTAGAAACCTTTACAGCCTTATGTGGAGACTTTCCTATATGATGGGTAGAACCATGGATACTCTTAAGGAGCGGCTCGAGCGCAACCCTGAAGGTATTATAGCACTCACTGCAACCAAGCCTGCCTATCCTCTTAAAATCGTCATAGGTCAGCTTGCAGTTAGGGCATTTTAATTTTATGTCCGAGACGGTTGTGCCCTCAGGTACGCTAAAGTCCAGGAGCCCTGCCAGAAGGTCTGAAAGGCTAAACTGCTGTTCCGCCTGTGCACCCTTTTCCTTTGCGCATTCTTCGCAAAGATGAAGCTCTGTAGTCTGGTCGTTTATCATTTCTGTTAAATGGACCGTTGCCTCATTCTTACCGCATATATCGCAAAGCATATACTTGCCCCCTTATAAATAGCATGTAATCAGTAATCGGTAACTAGTAATTAATTTTTATGTACTGTCGTTAAGTCATGTTTACAGTTTATAGTAAAGTTTTAGGCTAACATCTATGGGTTACGGTTAAGAAGCCCGTATCGTCATTCGGTTAGGTCTATCGTACTTACGCATAAGTAGTTTAAAGGCGTAACCCTAACCTTAACTACGA
>JAGVOB010000005.1 GCA_020052955.1 Candidatus Omnitrophota bacterium
ACAGCTGATAAAAGATGCCCAGACTGAAGCTCTTGAGGCAGTAGGCGCTTTAGGCTATGAGCTTGATAATATCATATGGGATACAGAGGATAGGTATGATCTTAGTCAGGAGGCTATTGATGAGCTTGAAATTGTAGAGGCTGATTTAAATGATGCCCTGCAGAAAATGGCTGAGGCTGGTTTTGAAAAGATTGCCGGCAGATATGAGATCGTCCAAGAGGAATTTGATGGAAATGGAAGGGTTGTAAAAAAGACTATACAGGAATATGAATTTACAGGTGAAGACAGAGACCCGGGCCAATCAGATTCCATACTTGTTGGCGAAAGAATAGTCTATTGCAGTTATAACGAGAATGGGCAGGTTGCAGAGGAAATTACTGATTATTTTAGGATGATAATACCTGGAGATTACAATTCCAAAAGAAGGGTCTCTAAAGATAGGGTTATCTATGAATATGTAAATGGCAAGATGTCTCATCAGAGAAAAGAAACCTACAGTGTAAACATATACGAACAGGAATCTCTAACAAGTATTGAGGAGACATACAATGAATTTGACGGTGGGGGGAAGCTAGTAAGACAGAATAAAGAATTATACAGGATTAATTCCAAAGGAGAAAATGAACTTACAGAGAGAATCGTGTCCGGATTTACGTATGAAGGTAATAATATTATTCAAAGAGACAGCATATTTAGTACCGCAGGCGAGCTCTTAGGGCAAAGGGTTATTACAAATGAATATAATGCGCCGGGGATATTTAATGGATTTGCGAAATACGAAGGCTCTGGAACATTGTTAAAAAAGACTGCAGAGATTTATGCTGTCAAGGCTGGTGTGGCATTAGGAGTTATTAACCTAATTAGCGAAGACTATGATGCGCAGGGGAGGGTTACAAGAAGGGAAAGCATTAGCTCTATTGTGAATGAGAACAACGAGTTAGAAGAAAGGACCAGAATTGTTGAGGATAATTTTAAATACGATGATGTCCACACAGACATTCTACTTGAATTCAACAGGGGTACTTATAAGAAGAATGCGGAGGGAGAATGGATCTTAATAGAGCAGAAAAATTCTATAGATAATGAAATAGTATCTAGATACACGCTTGATTTAGACGCGGTGAAAAAGGAAATAGCGGTATCTGAAAACATATTAAATGTAGTTGATGATGGCGTAAAAGGTCTTTATGAGTTTAGGCTGTCTTTTGAACAGCTTGCCTCTAGCATGCCTTTTGAAGTAAACATTACAAATGTGAACCAGCGTTTGAAAATGAAATATAACGAGGCAGGCCAATTGGTTAGCTACGAAGACTACAATATGCGTAGCGGTAGCGATATAGGTGGGTTATGGAACAACGTGCTTAATGCGGATAGCTACGCTAGATATATAGCCTTTAGCATAGAAAAAACTGAGGCTAAAATAAATGATATAGAGGAAAAAATAGCCTCAGCAGAGGCCCATGGTTTAACCTCCGAGGCAGAAGAGCTTACCCAAGAGCTTATTTTTCTTAAAGAAAGTAAAGCTAAATTAGAAAGACTTCTTGAAAAGGCAAGTAAGACAAAAGAAGATATTACAGTATTATTTGAATCAGCAAAATCCGGTACCGATTTAAAAGAATTAGCAAATAAACAAAGAGAGATTTATAGCGAAATGTGGGATATGGTAGGTATTAGCGAGGATTATCTTAAGTATGTGCAGTTGAATGTAATAAATATGGATGTAGTAATTGAGTCGCTAGGTATTTATATAATAGAGATAGAAGAGCTCTCTCAGAGTCTTGAGGTTACATATGAAGCGGCGCAGGAGGCATATGAGATTGCCCAGGCACAGGGAATAACTGGTGAGGATTTAGCCAAATTAAAAAAGGAAATGGATGAGGCTAAAACCACAAACGAAAAGATGAAAGAGATGCTAGCGCTGCTAAGAGAGGTAAAGGAATCTGCCGAAGACTTTGACAGAAGCAAGGATGTATCAGAGATAGATGCCCTCGCCGCCATAAATGGTTTTAATGTTGCCTTCAAGGCATTTAACGAGGCAACGGATGATTACCTTAATCTTATAAAAGGAAAATCTAGCAATCTAAATTCTTCTATAGAGGATACAAAAGAGTTATATGATATTCTTTCAAAGGATCCGGCTACATCGCCAGATGTGCTAAGTTCCTTAGCAATTCTTATTGAAAATATGGAGAATGAGAAAGGAGATTTAGAAGGCGCGGCTAATAAGGTTAGGCTTATAAATGTGAAAATTGACAGTCTTGTAAAAGATTCGACCAATCAGATAACAAAGGCAAAAGAGATAAAAGATTTAACAATGGATTTAGCAGATTTTATACCGCTAGATGCCAAGGCAGAGGAAAAAACAATAAGGTATAATACTCAATATAATGAAGAAGGTCGTGTAATAGGCTACGAAGAAGAAATAGTAACTATTGGTATATCAAGTGAAAATGCCATAAGGGTATTGCATCTTACAGGGACCCTTAAAGATGAATTAGAACTCAGGCGCCTACAGGCAGTTGCTACAGGCGATACAGAGAAAGCAGCTGTGTATAGCGAACTTATATCGCTTACAGATACCGCGTTAGCCAAGCTTGAAGATTTACAGAATGCCTTTGTTAGCGGAATACCGAAAGAGGAAATAGATGCCATATCCACCACCGCCATTGATGCCGCAAATGCCATATCAGACAGATTAAATGAATTTATAGAGGATACTAGCGAAGAGGCTAACGAAATGAGATTTGCAGCAGAACTTTTGAATACCACGTATACACAGCTTAACAGTATTAAAGTAGAAGCCAGCAACGAAGCTGCAAAATTAGAATCCCTTGCGAAAGAAGCCAAAAAAAATAATTGGACTAATAAAGATATCCTGCAAAGCCAAGCTAACGAGGCAAGGGAAAAGGCAGACCGTATCGAACAACTCGCAGACGCAGCAAAAAACGAATATAACAGGGTATCGGCAATGGCAAAGACCAAGGAACGCCTGATTGCGACTGTGTTGGAACTCAAGACGCCCATAAAAGAGATTGTTGAGTCTGTTCCCTTCAATACAAAAAGTGGAGTGCTTAAAGAACTCTCAGATGCCAAATACAATAGTTTCGGCCAAATAGTAGATTCTAAAGAAAAAATAACCAAAGAAGGAATAACCCTTCAGCAGGTATTTAAGGTAGAGAATATAGCAGGTGATATTGCAAGGGAGGTTGATGAACTTTTAAGCAGCGGTGTTAGCGATCAAGAGACCAGAGATGCATTAGAAAATATAAAGACAGAGCTTAATTCAATAAAGGAAAAATCGAGGCAACTAGTAGAAGTGTTAAAGCAAGGTGCCTCAAGCCTGGCTCTGCACAAGGAGCTTAAGAATATAAATAATGAATTATCCAAGTCTATAAAAAACCTTATCAATGTAAAAGAAGAAAGTAAACAAAGAGAATATGATGACAGGCAGACAGGATATAGCGGTTCCTATAATATTGAGGAAATAGCAAACCTCCTAGATGGAGTAGTTGACCAAGCAGCTATCTGGGCGGATACTTTGGAGCAGTCTGGCGTAGAAACAGCTAGTGTTTTGAAAGCAAATACTCTTGCTAAAGCGTTAATCGCTTTAGATGCACTAAAATTCTTGAGCAATTATTATGAGGATAGGAAGAAATTTTTGGAAGATCAGGAGAAGGCCTTTGCTTTTATAAGTGATTCTATGGGATTAAAAGAAGAAAAAGAAGAGACCAGCAATAAGAGTTGGTTTGATAAAACAACGCTTGAGACAATAGGAGATTATTCAAAAGATCATTTAAATCAGAATGTCTATAAAGAGGCTTCTGATAATTTAGGCGGCATGATAAGTATGTTCGACAAGGAGTTTGCCGATATTAGGTTGCTAAACAGCACAGCCGAAGATTTAGTGGATTATATGCCAGAAGCCCTTAATGCAGGAGAAGAGACCCAAAAGACAGACCTAAGCTATAATGAATTTGGCCAGGTCCTAGGATATGGATACAAGACCAAGCCGGATGAGGGAGACGTAAAATATGGATATATTAAGGATATATATTATAACGAACTCGGACAGCTTATGCTTAGCAAAGATGTAGAAACCGCAAAGGATGGCTCGGTAATGTCATGGAAGATATTAAAGTATTCCTACGATGATTTTGGCAGGACAAAGGCGAGTGAAACTACCTCTTATAGTAGCAATAATATGAAAATATCCTTATCATTTGAGACTTTTTCATATAACAGTGCAGGTTTTATAAAAGGGCAGACAAAAAAAGAGGCCTTTTTAAATGATAAGGGAACGGGTATATCTACTACGACTGCCGGGAAAACAGTAGTTTTATCAATTGACAGCACAGGCAATATAAGGTCACAACGTAAATACGAATATTTTACCCAAGAAACCGCCGAACCTAATCCTAATAATAGATTTATTGAGCAGGTGAAACCGACAAAATCCCTATACTTTAGCATGGCTTATGACAAGATGGGTAGGCTTATAAATGAAGATATGCTAATCTTTGACAAAAATAGAAATCTTGAATCAGAGCAATACACTTTTAATACTTTCAATGTCAAAGGAAAAATAAAGACGAACAAGGTAAGGTCATTTGATGAAAATTTGATTTATACAGACCTAAGAGAGGAAACATATTCCTATAATATTAAGACAAACGAGATGACCAAGTCAATCGCATTTATGTATGATAGATATGGCAATCAGGTTGCTATCGATACCAATACTTACGCACCGCAGCCGATATCAGAAATTATATTATTCCCATCACCTTCAGAATCGCCTATTATGTTTTCCACTAAGAATTTAAATGGTGCGGAAAGTGGCGAGGAAGAAGTGAGAAGCAAGGCAGGAAGATATATAGGTAAATTAATTTATTCTAACACCAAATACGATTCATCCGGGAAGGTCATAGAACAGACTATAGATAGTTATGATATAAAGGGTAATTTTACCGGTAGACAGATAATATATACCCGATACGGAAGACTGGGCAGGGTTAAAGAACAACAGACAATATTTTTTGATGCGAATCTTAATTTTGAATCTAGCTTGCTTGTTAAGAGTTTTTATGACGATGAGATGCCGCAGATACAGAACATAACAAGGGGTACAAAGATAATCCTACCTCCTTTTAAAAAAGGAGGACAAATATATAGGCAGATAGTTGAAGAACTTGATCATGACGGTAATGTTATCTCAGTAAAGACTAAAAGATATGGAATGATGCCTATGGCAGAAATTGTAGATAAGATATGGACAGAAGATTTGAATTTAGGCGCACCTCCTATTGGACCTCCAAGTCCTGATAATACGTCTCCGGAACAGTTACAAGCAGAGGATGCTCAATCGATGTATTATACTGTTCCTACTTATGATGCGGATGGAAATATTATAGGTTTTGATTACTTCCAAATAGAATCCTTCGATTCCTTAACAGGCCAAGCCACCTCTTACGCAGTCACCCATTACGATGCAAGCGGTAACGAGACAGGCAAAGAAAAAATAGACGTACTAGCCACTGACCCAACCACAGGCCAAGCCACCTCTTACGCAGTCACCCATTACGATGCAAGCGGTAACGAAACAGGCAAAGAAAAGATAGATGTACTGGCCACTGACCCAACCACAGGCCAGGTCACCTCTTACGCCATCACCCACTACGATGAAAACAACAATGAAATAGGTAGAGAGAGGATAGATATACTTATTACAGACCCAACCACAGGCCAGGCCACCTCTTACACGCTCACCCATTACGATGCGGATGGCAATGAGACAGGCAAAGAGAAAATAGACGTACTAGCTACCAATCCTCAATCCGGAGAACCAGAGACATATCGTATTACAAATTATGCGCCAGATGGCACTACTATACTGACTATTCAGGAAATAACAATTACCTATTATGAAAGTGGTCCGTATGCAGGAAAGATACATACGCAGCGAACAAAGACCTACGCCCCAGACGGTGTTACATTAATAGATGACCAGCTTATTACAATAAATTCCTATGATGCCGATGGCAGAGTCAAAGAGCAAAGGATAAA